>CAYVPT010000233.1:0-258 GCA_964453865.1 uncultured Dehalococcoidaceae bacterium | reverse complement strand
ATTCATAAGGAAAGGTAAACGAAAATGAACGGAAAATCGTATATGTTACCCAATCCGCCGACACCGAACAAGGCGGTGGAGTTCAACCCTGAAATATGTATCGGCTGTAATTTATGCGTGGATGTCTGCCCGACCGATGTAATGATGCCGAATCCGGTAAAGAAGAAAGAACCAATCGTCGTTTATCCCGAGGAGTGCTGGTACTGCGGCGGCTGCGTCGAGGAATGCCCCCGGCCGGGAGCCATCACGATGCTCCAC
>CAYVPT010000232.1:3807-4403 GCA_964453865.1 uncultured Dehalococcoidaceae bacterium | reverse complement strand
CATTATCGCCGACGAGGTCGGCAATGACGGCGGGGTTACGCGGGTCGTCTTCCGGGATGCCGGCCTCGACCTTGCCGACGAGGTCGGCGCCGACATCAGCGGCCTTGGTGTAGATACCGCCGCCGAGCTGGGCGAAAAGCGCTACGAAGCTGGCGCCGAAGCCGAAGCCGACGATGAGGTGGGGGGCGATTTGCGGGTTGCTGTTCCCGCCGTAGGCGAAAAATATAACGGTGACGCCGATAAGGCTCAGGGCGGTGATAAGAAAGCCGGAGACGGCGCCGCCGCGCAGGGCGACATTGACAGCCTCCGTAAGACTCTGCTGGGCGGCGGCGGCGCAGCGGACGTTGGACTTAACGGCGATGTACATACCGATAAAACCGGCCAGCCCGGAGCAGAAGGCGCCGACCAGAAAAGCTACGCCGGTACGCCAGCCGATATCCAGCGCGCTCATTCCTTTAACTTCGGTGCCGATAAGCCAGTTGACAAAATCGTTAGCGATATCGATTTTGGCCTTCGGGTGTGTTTCCGGGTTGATAGCTATAGCCGCATATACATTGAGGAATATCGGGTCTTTTTCAACCAGCGATGCAATGCTC
>CAYVPT010000232.1:0-3797 GCA_964453865.1 uncultured Dehalococcoidaceae bacterium | reverse complement strand
TTAACTTCGGTGCCGCCGAGTATGCCTACCAGAACTCCGATGATGATGGCTATCGCCACCGAGTACATGGCAATAGTGCTGTACTGGCGTTTGAGAAACGCCCAGGCAGCCTGAAAGATGATATCGCCGATTTCTTTCATTTTCGGCGTTCCGGTGGGGCGTTTCATAACGTTCCTGATAAGGAATATGGCGAAGATGATAGTTATTACCCCGGCTATGGGTACAATCCAAAATATTCCTGGTAACATATCTCCTCTCTTCCAGTTAAGCTTTACTAGCCTAATAATTAGCGTTTATGTTTACCGGCGAGTTTCTACACTACATATTAAGTGACCCGGCCGGCGAATTTTGAATATTTATTAAAAAGATAGAGCAGGGGATAATAACTCCTGCTCTATGCTGACAAGACGCGTACGACCATAATAACCTAAAGAATTATATATGATAACGGGAGCGTTGTCTAGAATTCCATTATTCATAAGATATCAAGGCTTCGGCGGGGGCGGTGGTGGCGTGCCGGGAGGCCCCTTGACATATTGCGGTGTCAGGGCTACGTTCATAAATATCACCGGTTTGTTAACGACTTTGAAGTTCAGCGGGCAGTGAATGGTGCCTTTGGGAATGTGAAGGACGGTAGGCTCGGTGATGATATGCTTCTCGCCTTCCTCGCCTATCGACATTTCCACCTCGGCATCAAACTCCGTAATATCCCGTGAATCAGCGCCGTAGAAATGCAGGAACTGGTCGAAATCGTGCGAATGGGGGTCGTTCACCATGAGAAACGGCTCGGTGATGCAGTTCCACAGGACGGAATAATCCTTTTCCCCGACCTCCGGGTGCTCCCGACTGAAAAAGACCAGCCTGTTGCAGAATTTACCCGGCGTAACAGGATTTTTAAAGAAATATTTACCGTATTTACCAGCCATCTATGATACCTTTCCTTATTCCTTGCCGAATTTAATCCTGGGTAAGTCGGCTTCCTTCATGCTGTCGGCCATTGTCCAGAAATAGGCTTCCCCCGTGTATACCTGGAATACCGCCAGCAGGGGATTATCCGGTTCGTTAATCCCGAAATTTTTAACAAAAGGCCTTTCCTCGATGCATTTAGCCCTGATTTTGATATCCGTGATGATTCTGGCTTTTCCGTAGACTCTCATCACCTTGCCTAAGTCCTTGGCATGAAAGTAAAGCTCTACCTTCGGATTCTTTTCAAGCTGTTTGTAGAGGGCTTTCACCGTCTGTGCCTGGAAATAGAATCCGGAATCATCGGCATACCACATCCCCATGGCCCTGACCCTGGGCTGGTCGCCTTCCGCCGTGGCCAGGTAGCACGTTTTATTGTCGTTGGCAAATTTCACACAATCTTTAAAGTCCATTTTCTCTCCTCATAGTTTCCAGATAATATTTAGCGCTTGGGATTCCACTTAACGTCCGCATAACGCTCTCTCAGCTTGGGCTTTTCGATTTTGCCGGTAGGATTACGCGGTACTTCGCCGAACAGGATGAGCCTGGGCCAGGCGTATTTGGGTAGCTGCGGTTCGAAGTATGCCCTCATTTCCTCCTCGGTCAGGTCAACGCCTTCTTTAGGCTGAACGACGGCGGCAACCACCTCGCCGTACCGGTCGTCCTGTATGCCGATAATGGCCACGTCCTTGACCTTGGGCTGGCCGATAAGTACCGATTCAAGGTCGACCGGATAGATGTTCTCCCCGCCGCTGATAATCAGGTCTTTCTTACGGTCAATGTAAGAAATAAAGCCCTCTTCATCCTGCCTGACGAGGTCGCCGGTGTGCAACCAGCCGTTCTTTAGAGTCTCGGCGGTCTTTTCCGGGTTTTTGTAGTAGCATTTCATGACATTGTTGCCTTTAATAATCATCTCGCCGACGGTGCCGGCAGGGACGTCATTATCGTTTTCGTCGACGACCCGGGCATCGATGTTAATTCTGGGATAACCGAAAGAACCGAGTTTGTGTAGATTTTCCAGTCCGAGGTGCATGCAGGGCCCGGCCGTTTCGGTAAGACCGTAGTTTTCTTCATATTGAATGTCGGGGAAATATTCCAGGAAGCGCCGGACAAGCACCGGCGGGATAGGCTGCGCGCCGGAATGGACTAAACGCAGCGAACTCATATCATAGTCCGCCAGCTTCAGGTTACCTCTATCAAGGGCGGTAACGATATCCTGGAGCCAGGGCACCAGCAGCATGCATATCGTCACTTTTTCATCGTTGATAGTTTTCAGTATTAACTCGGCCGTGACTCTTTCGCCGCCGGTGGTCATGACCGCCCGGGCGCCGGCAATAAAGCTGCCGAACCAGTGCATCTTGCCGCCGGTGTGGTAGAGAGGCTGGATAAGCAGGAAGCAGTCTTTCCGGGTTTCCCGGTGTGAGTAATTCTCGTTAACGGCAACGTGTTCCAGGCTGCGGTGGCACAATAACGTAGCCTTGGGGTCGCCGGTGGTGCCGGAGGTAAAGTAAAGACCGGCTTCATCTTCGCCGGAAAGCTCTATATTCGGCGGTACCGGAGATGACTTGGCCACTCCATCATCGAAGACTTCCATTCCCTCCGGCACATTATCGCCGACATAAATGTAATTCTTTACCGTCGGCATCTCGGAGCGAATCTCCGCAACACGCTCGGAGAAATCCTGGTCAAGGACCATTATCTTAGGCTCGGCGATATCGACGCAGTACTTAATCTGGCGGCTGATGAACCTGAAGTTTAGCGGTGCCGCCATGGCGCCGGTCTTGAGTATCCCGAAATAGGCTTCGAGCCACTTGGTGGAATTCATCATCAGATGAATAACGACGTCGCCTTTTTTAATGCCCCTGGCGATGAGGGCATTGGCGACACGGTTTGCCTGTTCATCAAACTCTTTCCAGGTAATTATCTTTCTGAGGCCCTTGCTCGGTGTTATCTCTATAATGGCGGTAGCATCGGGATACAGCCTGGCGTTTCTGGCCAGCATCTCTACTATGGTCATCTTCCTGACTCCTTCTATCTAAAACTTACACAATAATTTCCCGGTGAATTAACAGTACTGTAGATTTCTTATGGCGAGATGATAATACCTTACTTAAACTTGTTCATGGATTGCCCTCGGCGGGCATGTCGAACACGGTTGATTATAATGTGAAATGGCGTGATTTGTCAATTTGGTCAGCTTGGAGGGGTATCTGGCACTGTGCTATAATTTTGATAAGCGAGTATTAGTATGTTTGAGCAACTTGAAAAAATCGAGAAACGCTACCGGGAGATAGACAGGAAGATGGCCCGGTCCGAAATAGCCACCGACCTCACCCGGTTGCAGGGACTGGCGCAGGAGAGGGCATCAATAGAAGCTATCATTAAATTGTACCGCGAGTATAAAAAGGCGACTAAAGAACTGGGAGATGTCAGGTCCATGCCGGCCGGCGATGATGAAGAAATGGCGGCCATGGTAAAACAGGAAATGGAATCGCTGGAAGTGAAACTGGGTAAGCTGGCCGAGGAACTCAAGCTGGCGATGATACCCAAAAACCCCAATGACGAGAAGGATATCATCATGGAAATCCGGGCGGGGACGGGGGGTAATGAAGCCGCCCTTTTTGCCGCCGACCTCTTTCGCATGTACAGTCGTTACGCCCAGAACCAGGGATGGAAGACCGATGTTCTCAGCCTGAGCGAGAGCGGCCTTGGAGGTTTCAAGGAGATAATCTTTGAAGTTAAAGGCAAGGGCGCTTTCAGCCGTATGAAATACGAGCGGGGCGTGCACCGGGTGCAGCGCGTGCCGGTTACCGAGGCTTCCGGCAGAATTCATA
>CAYVPT010000231.1:4208-4426 GCA_964453865.1 uncultured Dehalococcoidaceae bacterium | reverse complement strand
TATTGCCAGGGGGGCGCTCTACTACGATGCCGTCTGGATGACAGACCTGCACGGCAAGGATGGCTTCCAGGTGGAGGTGCAGCATTCCCATGATTTTGACGAGATACTGGGATTCTTTGGCAGCAACAAAGAGAATTACCGGGAACTTAATTCGGAAATCGAGCTCTGGCTGGAGGACGAGCAATACTTCATCACCAAAAGTTCCCTGATTTTCGTCC
>CAYVPT010000231.1:0-4198 GCA_964453865.1 uncultured Dehalococcoidaceae bacterium | reverse complement strand
GCATGAACCACCTCCCCCTGTACTTCAGGAAAGTGGACAGCCCGGTACTGTTCTTTACGGTCGGCAACGGCACTTCCTACACCCGGGCGACGGGACATGAGTAAAGTGGCTCTTTTAATTATGCTGGAAAAGTAGTATCATTATTCCACTTTTTACGTTTTATACTACGGACGTCTTGATGAGTCAACCGGGAAGTGAAATAAGGTGGGGGTTAAAAATTACGTGAAGACGGCACTTAAGCTACCTGCGATTGTTCTTATCTTGGGCATTTTGCTAGCGGGATGCGGTGTAAACGGATCTCAAACAACTATCCCAGTATCGTCCTCACCACCGACCGATTCCCCAAACAAGACATTAACACCACCCACACCCCCTATAGAAGTAAATTTAGCATTTCCCAACGGCGCCCCACCACTAAACCAGACTGCTGAATTAACCTGTACCATCATAACGCGTAGCTTACCAATGAAAGATATAGACTTGGAGATAATTTTGCCGGATGGCTTTGAACTAGTCAGCGGAGAGCTTTCCTGGAATGGTGAACTCCCACGCAATAGTTCAATTAATGCAATAAACGCTGAGGTTAAATCTATTGAATTAGGCAATTGGACAATCGATATTAAATATCACATCAATCCAATTGGACCTGGGGGATATGGAGGGGATGGTAGAAGGCAAGTTTACGTATCAATTCTAGAGGATTCGGCTGAGTGGAATTCAAGGTTCCCTCCGTGGAAAACGGGAACTCCAACAGTAGACACGAGTGATCGTCCCCCTCCACCGGCAACTTCGACGGAAATAGCTACGGATGATACGTAGGGACTGACATCTGTAGCATCCGCTAATTAATGTACATCACACCAAATCACTCTGCCAAACGTGAATGACCCTGAAATTCTTTCTGAGTCTAATTATAGACGCCGTATTCTTTAGCCGCAGCCATGAAGGCGCGGAAGTTATCCGGGTTCTTGGTCTCCGTGGCCGTACAGCCACCGTTCAAAATATAGCCGCCGCCCGGGGCGCAGGTCTCGATAAGCTTGCGGCAATACTCCTTGACCTCCTGCGGCGTACCGAAGATAACCACCGAGCCCGGTACGTTGCCGGATATACAGCACCGGTCGCCAATCATTTTTTTAGCCCTCGCCATATCGGTCTGGTCGAACATCCAGGTCACCCAGCCCTTAGGAAAATCGCCGATGTATTCCAGTCTCTGGTTATAAGCCCCCTCGGCGAACAGGGAGGCCATGATGCCTTCCTCGATTAAGGCGTCGATGGTCTTTTTCAGACTGGGCCAGTAGAATTTCTCGAACTGCTGGCGCGACATAAAGGTATCATCGCCCTTGTGGAGGGGGAAAGCCACCATGTGGGCGGGAGTAGACGTCAGGTTCTTGATATTAATTTCCGTAATCATATCGATAGCTTCGAGGAGCTTCTCCGGCTGGCGGAACATATCGATGGAAGTACCCGACGTGCCCCTCAGGAAATCACCGATGACATCGAAGGGGGCGACGCCCAGCCCCGTACCATAACGTCCGACCGGGAATCCCCATTCCATGGCTTCACGGTTAAATTCGCTGATTATTTTCATCTGTTTTTCTATTTCTTCGCCGGCGGCAATCATTTTCCTGAAGGCTTCGCGCATATCAGGACGGGCGAACGAATAGGTGAGGGACATGGGAAAGCCCATGAGTGTATTGAGCGGGGGGAAGTATTTAAAAGGCTCGGCGGCGCCGACGACGCGGGGGGTGATGACCCGGAACCCGAAATCCGAGGGGTCTTTCAGGAAGGCGTCGTATTCATCGGCCTTCATGTACTGCGCTTCAACGAACTGGTAGGTATTGACGTCATCGCCGATACCGTGCCCCGGCCAGGTAAAGTTCTTGTAGTCCATGATGTCCATCACCCGACCGGAAAAGACGAAGCCGGGCCCCATGAAGCTGTCCATATCCTCGTAGAAGTCCGCCATGAACTTACTCCAGGCATCCACGCAGGCCTGGTAATCGTACATCACGGTCTTGAAGTTAGAACCGACGTAATAGGCCGGGTAATTGCCGATGGGCAGCGAGACCGGGACGCGGTCGGGTTCCTGGCACATCATTGCCTTAATCTCACGAGTAGCACGTTCTTTATAGTATTTTACCGCCTTAGCATCGCGGAACTTGATACCTTCGACGGAGAGAAACCTCTTGAGTCTTGCCTGGCGTTTTTCCTCGCGGGTCATCTTCAACCACTCTTCTTCCATATCGTTAATCTCCTTTTGATTTGCTTTTTGGAGGTCGGCTTACAGTATAGCATGGCGGGTAGATGTTACTCTACTGGAATTACTGACCGAATAAATTTATAATGGTGGCGAGTAACGAATTATGCGGAGGCAGGATATGACAATCGAGGAAATGGAAACCAGGCTGAAAGCGATGGAAAAGAAGCTCAAAGCCCAAGAGGAGAGACTGACGCTTCTCGAGGACATAGAAGCGATAAAACGACTTCAAAAAGCCTACAATTATTACGTCGAACATATGCTGGGGCCGGATATAATCGATTGTTTTGCGGACAGCGAGGACGTTCTCCTGGACTGGCTGGAAGGCAAGTGGAAGGGTAAAGAAGGGGTGAAAAAGTATTTCGGGCGAATCGGCAGCGGTGAAAATACCGGATTTTCCCACCAGTTGATGCCGACCGGCGGTATTATCACCGTCGCTCCGGACGGCAAGACCGCCAGGGGACGCTGGTACGCTTTCGGTGGTATTTTCATGGCGAAAGACGGCAAAGCGGATGGCGGCTCGCTGACCAGCGGCATCTACGAGATGGGTTATATCAAAGAGGGCGGAGTCTGGAAAATACTCTCCATCAAGTGGGTCATACCTTACGGCGTGAGAATCAGCGGGGGATGGGCAATGCCGGAGGATATCGGCGGGCGTTTCGTCACCGGGACAGCATCTCCCCCGGGTGGAGCCTCTCGACCTAGTACGCCCCCGCCCCAGCCGGATATCCCCCTCGACATGGCCGACCTGCGTTACGTATCAGGGTATATTTTCCCGATGCATTTCAAGCACCCTGTTACCGGCAAACCGAGTACCGAGTCCGTGCGAAACGCGAAGTTGAAGCCTTTGAACGTTAAATAAAAGAAGCAAGAAACACCGGGTGTCGGGGCGTTATCTTTCATCCGCGGGTGATTATTACCAGTACCGCTTACCCTTGATAAAGCTATCGACCCCGGATTTTTTAAGTAGTTTCAGGTTTTTTATGTAGGCGTCCTCGTGAAAAGCTTTCAGGAAGTCCATTTTTTTACATGACTCAAACTCGTCGCAAAGCCAGCAGCCTTCGATGGCTTTTTCCCGGCAGCATTCCCTTATCCGGCAGACCGGGGGTCCGCCGCCGCCGCGGCAGGCCCTTTTACAGCGGAATTTTACCATAGCGCCAAGAAGCTCATAGCATTCGGGGTAGTTCTTGAAGGCGGCGAAGAAGGAGTTCTCGGCCATTTTCGCGGCTCTTTCTTCGAACTTTCCCCACCGGAGTTCTTTGCGGAGGTCGCGGGCTAAATCGGCGATTTTACCCTGGTACTGATAGCAATCGCCGCAGTAGAGACCGCAGTAAGCGATTAGGTCTTTTTCTTCCGGCATTTTTCTACCCTATCCCCTTTATCCCCTTCCCCTTGATAGGGGAAGGGGAATTATGTGGAAGAGGGGCTGCGCCCCTATTATACGCCCCGCTTTTCATGTCCCCCTTTGAAAAAGGGGGATTAAGGGGGATTTTCGTAATCCCGCCCCTCTTGGTCGCCCCGCTATTCCTTCTCCCTCAACTGCGGGAAAAGTATCACCTCTCTTATTGACTGCTGGTCGGTGAGGAGCATGACCAGTCTATCGATGCCGATGCCGAGACCGCCGGTGGGAGGCATACCGTACTCCAGTGCCGTCAGGAAATCCTCGTCGATGGTCCACTGTTCCTCTTCATCGCCGTGGCGGTCCTTCATCTGCTCCTCGAAGCGTTCACGCTGTTCAATGGGGTCGTTGAGCTCCGAATAGGCATTACCGAGTTCCATGCCGGCGGCATAGGGCTGAAAACGTTCCACCACCCTTTCCTCACCGGGCTTATTCTTGGCTAAAGGCGACATGGAAACGGGGTAGTCATAGACAAAAGTCGGCTGTATTAGTTTAGGTCTGACCCAGGTTTTAAGAATCTCATCGACCAGCTTGGCCCAGTT
>CAYVPT010000230.1:0-4431 GCA_964453865.1 uncultured Dehalococcoidaceae bacterium | reverse complement strand
CCCCGGATTGCCCCGCCTGCAAGGGGGCCCGTGTCGTTCATCCCCGCCTCCCTTCCGGGCAGCCGGACTACAGTCGCACCGTGCCGTGTAGCTGCGTCAAACGCGAGCAGGATAGTGTCCGTCAGATACGACTGCTAAAGTACAGTAATCTTGGTTCTTTAGCCCGGTTCACCTTCGAAAATCTCATACCTGAAGGTCGCAGCAGTAATCCGAGCAGCCAGGAGCAGTTTACCCGTGCTTTCCAGGCGGCGCAGGCCTTTGCCGCCGAACCGGAAGGTTGGCTGGTTTTCGGTGGCCCCAGCGGCAGCGGTAAAACCCACCTGGCGGCGGCTATTGCCAATGAGCGTATCAGCCGGGGCCACCCGGTTTTCTATATCACCGTTCCCGACCTCCTCGACCGCATCCGGGCTTCCTTCGACCCCGACAGCGAAATGCCTTACGATGAGTTCTTCGAACAGCTTAAAAATACTCCGCTGCTGGTGCTGGATGACCTGGGAGTTCAGTCCGCCACGTCGTGGGCGAAGGAGAAACTCGACCAGTTACTTACCTCGCGCTTCAATAATGAGTTGCCCACGGTTATCATCACGGCTACATCCCTGGAACAGATAAACGACAGGCTGCGTACCCGCCTGACCGATTCCCGTCTCTGCCGGGTCTATATCCTCGAAGAAGCCTCGCCGGCATCGGTATACGCTTGGGCTACGGAGTTCGAGCTTGAGAAGAATATGAACTTTATCAACTATAAGCGTCGAACTGAGCTATCTATGGAACAGCAGGATAACATGGATAAAGCATATAGAGAGGCTTTTGAGTTCGCCAAGAACCCGGAAGGCTGGCTGGTCTTCATGGGCGAGACCGGCTGTGGTAAAACCCACCTGGCGGCGGCTATCGTCAATTATCGTTATGAAATCGGTAAACCAGCCCTTTTCGTCGTCGTTCCTGATTTTCTCGACCACCTCCGCTCGGCCTTTAATCCGGAGAGCAAGGTGTCCTATGACAAGCTTTTCGAGAGCGTGAAGACGGCGCCGCTGCTGGTGCTGGACGATTTCGGCGAGCAGTCCACCAATCTCTGGGTAAAAGAAAAGCTGTATCAGCTTTTTAATTTTCGCTATAACAGCCGCTTGCCGACGGTTATCACTACTCGTCTTTCCTTGGATGAAATCATGGAAAAAGTAGATCCTTCAATTAGTTCCCGGCTGGCTGACAGGCAAGTAAGTGTCACTTTTAATATAACGGCACCCGATTTCCGTAACGAACGTCGCCCCGGTCAGAAGCGTACAACCCCCCGACGTAAAACAGGACGCTAGAACGCTATATCGCTCAGCCCAACACCTAGTCATTGCGAGCATAGCGAAGCAATCCATGCTCTTTACTGTCATTCCCGCGCAGGCGGGAATCCAGTCACCCCCACCCCCTCGTTTTATATCTTTTCCCACCCGGGCCGCCCTCGTATCATCGACGGCTTAGCGCGCGGAGAAATCCCTCACAATCTCCCTTTACGAAAGGGAGAAGCTATTTTCAATCCCCTTTTTCACCCCACCCATATCAAGGTTTCCCCCTTTGAAAAAGGGGGAATAAGGGGGATTTTGAATAATATCTTCCCCCTCTCCTGCGGAACGCCTTGCCAGGAGAGGGGGACACAGGGGGTGAGGTTAAAAACATCAAGCTATTTGAAAAGCAAAGCAGTTAATTCTACAATATCGGTAGGAAATACTAATGATTGAAATTATTAAAGCAGAGGAAAACCACGTACCGGATATATGCCAGCTGTGGCTTGAATTCATGCGTTTTCACGGGGATATCGACCCCATCTTTACCCCCCGTGATGGCGCGTTACCGGTCTTTGAAGAGAAATACCTGCGTAAAGAAATGAAATCGGATAATAACCTGATACTGGTAGCGTTGGACGGGAAGCGGGTCGTCGGATACTCTTTTTCACAAATAATCGACCCTTCGGATTTGTTAGCGCGAAAGAATTACGGCTATATACACGATGTCGCAATTACCGCGGACTATCGCCGTAATGGCATCGGCGAAAAAATGTACGATGAAATTCTAAAGTGGTTTCATTCCAGAGGTATTGACTGTGTTGAGGTTGAGGTCACGGTAAAGAACCGCGTGGCTTATTCGTTCTGGAAGAAGCGCGGGTTCACGGACTACAAGCATACGCTATACCGACAGATTTAGCCGGTCGCTTTCAGGGTCTTTTTTTCCCTCTTTAAATGCCAGCGCCCCGGTCGGGCATACTTTAACGCACTCGCCGCAGTCGAGGCACCTGTCCTTGCCGATTGGTTCGTCGGCGAAGGTTGTCAGCACCCTCTCGAAACCACGGTGGGCGAACCCGAAAACGCCCGACTGTACATCTTGGCGGCATGCCCAGATGCAGCGTCCGCACAAAACGCACTTGTTGGGGTCGTAGGTAAATAGCGGATTGCTATCGTCTACCGGCAGTTCTCGCAGGAGCAGTCTCAGTCCCCTGGGTTTCAGGGGGCACTTTAGCGCCTTGGCTATTTTCTGAAGCTCACAGGCGCCGTTAGCCGGACAGTGCCCGCAGTCCAGTGCGTGCGACGCCATTAAAAGCTGGAAACCGGCCCGCGCTAACGTTAAAGCCTTTTCACCCCTGGTATTCACCACCATCCCTTCGCTGACATCGATGGTGCAGGCGGTAACCGGCTTTTTTCTCCCCTCTATCTCCACCCAGCAGAGACGGCAGGCGGCGTTCGGCTCCGGTCTGTCTTTAATAGCGCACAGGTTGGGGATGTAGATGCCGTTGTCCAGCGCCGCCCAGAGGAGCTTTTCCCCGGACTTGGCTTTAATAGCTTTCCCGTTTATGGTTAAGGAAACGGTTTTCATTTGGCGGGTACCTCACTCGGCGGCGACAGCTTCACGATGGCGTTGTACTGCGGTGGACAGGCGGTCAGGCAGGTACCGCACTTGACGCACTTCTCCTGGTCGATGACCTTGATGCGTTTTTTATTAGGGCTGATGGCTTCCACAGTGCAGGTGCCGATGCAGGCGTCGCAGGAACGCTCGCACTTGTCGGGCAGTATATAGTAAGCGATAAGGTGCTGGCACATCAGCGCCGGGCATTTACCCAGGGTGATATGCTCCTCGTATTCGTTCCTGAAGTAACGCAACGTGGTCAGGATAGGATTGGGGGCGGTTCGTCCCAGTTGGCAAAGCGACCCCTCTTTTATCTCCCCGCCCAGCTTTTCCAGGATTTCCAGGTCTTCTACTTTCCCCTTGCCCTGGGTGAAATCGGTGAGGATTTCCAGCATTTGCTTGGTGCCGAGTCGGCAGAAGGTGCACTTGCCGCATGACTCCCGCTGGGTGAACTCCAGGAAATAGCGGGATATCTCCACCATGCAGTCGTCTTCGTCGAGGACGACCATCCCCCCGGAGCCCATGATAGCCCCTGCCTCCTGGAGAGAATCGAAATCTACGGGCAGGTCCAGCGCCGATTCCGGCAGGCAGCCACCGGAAGGCCCCCCAATCTGGACGGCTTTAAATTTCTTGCTTTTAGGGATTCCGCTGCCCACGTCGTAGATAATCTGCCGCAGGGTGGTGCCCATCGGCACCTCGACCAGCCCCGTGTTGACTATCTTACCCGCCAGGGCGAAGACGGCCGTACCAGGGCTTTCTTTCGTACCGGTGGCGGTGAACCAGTCCGCGCCATTACTGATTATCTGCGGCACGTAGGCTAAAGTCTTGACGTTGTTGACAACCGTTGGTCTGCCGAAAAGACCACGGGTAGATGGATAGGGAGGTCGGTAGCGCGGCATGCCCGTCCTGCCTTCCAGTGACGCTATTAGCGCCGTTTCCTCGCCGCAGACAAAAGCCCCCGAGCCCTGGAAGAGCCTGATATCGAAGCTGAAATCACTCCCCAGTATATTTTTTCCGGTGAACTTCAGCTTTTTCGCCTGTTTTAATGCTATTTCCAGTCTTTCCACAGCCAGCGGGTACTCGGCGCGGACATAGATATATCCGTAGCGGGCGCCCATGGCGTATCCGGCGATGACCATCCCCTCGATGACTGCGTGGGGGTCGCTTTCCAGTATCGAGCGGTCCATGAAAGCCCCGGGGTCGCCCTCGTCGGCGTTGCAGATGATGTATTTCGGCGTGCCGCCGGCTTCGCGGCCGTACTGCCATTTGCGTCCCGCCGGAAAGCCTGCTCCGCCCCTCCCCCTCAACCCCGACTTCTTAACCTCATCGATGATGGCTTCCGGCTTTTCTTGAAGGGCTTTGGTCAGGCCGGCGTAGCCTCCTCCGGCGATATAGTGCTCTATCTCGGTGGGGTCGATATGACCGCAATTCTTGAGGATGATTTTCTGCTCGTATTGCGCCCGCGGGAAGTCATCGAAACTGGGGAGCATGTCGTTGGGTTCCAGCGCGCCGATGACGAATTCCGGGCAGGGATGTTCCCCGAGGATA
>CAYVPT010000229.1:0-4441 GCA_964453865.1 uncultured Dehalococcoidaceae bacterium | reverse complement strand
CGTTCGAAGTTGGTGTATGGAACGCCTGGATTTTCATGGTCTGCACTCTAATACCTGTTTTCTTTCTTTTCATGCCTCTCGTCTCTAGAGGCAAAGAGGGAGAAACCGATTTTACTGTTCATTTTACCAAGATGCAGAAAAAAGCTTTTTCCACCAACCAACTTACTTATTTTATAATTGTTATCTATTCTATTTTCGTACCGTTAAAATTAGGTACGGTATGGTTCTACGTAGGACTTCCCGTTTTTCTGGTAGGTTTAATCCCATATGTAATTATGACTGTGAATTTTGTGACCACGCCACTTGACCAGCCTGTCACCAGGGGAATATATCGTTATTCAAGGCACCCCTCGTACCTCCTTATGTCTCTAGTATTGCTGGGAACGGGCATAGCTTCATCCTCATGGATTATACTCTTGTTTTCCGTGATATCTAAAATTTTAACATCTTTATTCGCAGCAGCCGAAGAACGCCACTGCCTTGAGAAATACGGCGATACCTACCGCAAGTATATGGACAGGACTCCCAGGTGGATAGGTATTCCGAAACCTGAATAACGAGGGTCGTTTAAGAGGAATAAAACCCATCATTTTTCCCGGGTTAAGCTGTAAATGCCACGAGGGCGGCCGGGTGGGAAAAGATAATCCCCGACGGGGGGAACCAAGGGGTTGAGGTTAATAAATGTCCTGGATACCGGAATTTGATATAGGACTCTGGAACGCCTGGTGGTTCATGATTATTTACCCGCTGCAATGGCTGGCGGTCATCATTGTCCCGAAACACATCGCCGAGAGGACCAGCCATGCCCCCGAAATCATTCAGACCCGCCAGGATAGGATTATGGCGTTTCTCACTCAGGGATTCTGGATAGGCGCCACGCTCTATTCTATATTCCTGCCGTTTCAAATAGGGACGGGCTGGTTCTGGACTGGACTGGTATTTTTTATTGTCGGTCTGTCAGTACTCGTACTGGCGACGCTTGCCGTTGGCGATACGCCCAAAGACAAGCCGTTCACGTCCGGCGTTTACCGCTTCTCCCGCCATCCCATGTACCTCTCCATGTTTTTCGTCTACCTGGGAGTGAGTATCGCCGCCGCTTCCTGGCTGTTTTTCCTCATTACCATAATTACATTTTTCCTGCAGCGCTACCAGATGATTAAAGAGGAAAATTCCTGCCTTAAAGAATATGGCGATGCCTACCGGGAGTATATGGACAGGACGCCAAGATGGCTGGGAATACCTAAGATTGAGATAAAATAGATTACAGGGAGGATATCTTGAAAATTCTGATAATTTGCGTCTCAATATATCAGGCTAATACACGAAAAATCGCCGAAACAATGGCAGAAACTCTTGATGCAATTATACTGGAGCCGGAAGAGGTACATGTCGATACCCTTAAGGACTATGATTTAATTGGTTTCGGGGCTGGAATTTACTGGGGCAGATTTTATAAAAGGCTCCGTAACTTCATCAAGGAATTACCTGTTTTAGAGGCGAAAAAGGCGTTTCTATTCAGTACGTGCGGGCATGGAGAACCTCCGTACAAGTCATCGGAGAAGCTCTTACAAAAAAAAGGTTACACTACGGTCGGCAAATTCTCCTGCCTGGGATATAATACATTCTTCCTATCCCGCTTCATGGGACGGCTGAACAAAGGCAGACCTGATGCTGAAGACCATAAACGAGCTAGGAAATTCGCCGAGAATCTAACGAAGTAACACCGGATGCCAGAACCGCGTGAAGACATAACTCGAGTATAATTATCAGGAGGTAAAAAATGGAGGCTACAGAGAAGACACTGCCACAGTTCATGCTGCCCAGGGGATTTATCGGCAGTATTATTGCCCGGCTTATGCCCTTGGGGCACGCGCCCATATACAGAAGAGTGTCTGAAGTGCTGGAACTGCAACCAGAAGATGAACTCCTCGATGTTGGTTGTGGCGCCGGCTATTTCCTGAAAAGGTACGCTAATCATACAAGACACATTGCTGGTCTGGACTACTCTGAAGTCATGCTTAAAATAGCTAAAAACAAGCATAAAAAGCGCATTGCGGCTGGAACAGCGGAAATAGAATACGGTGAAGCATCACACCTCCCCTGGGAAGCTAATAGATTCACCGCGGTCACTACGATGGGCAGTTTCATCGGGTTTCCAGAGCCTCTGGAGTCGTTAAAGGAAATGCTCCGTGTTTTACGACCCGTCGGCAGGGTCGTCGTTAGCATCGAGTACAACGCTGAGGACGGGAAAAATTATTCCAAAGATGTTGAGAAATACGGTTATGGGATTTGGACAGAAAACGAAGTGCGGCAAATGATGAAAGATGCCGGATTCGCTGACGTTACCATCAAGTATGCCAAAGGAATGGGAATGCCCAAGATGATGCTGGCATGCGGGACTAAACAATAAAACACCTTAATAAGGTTGAGAATATCTGTTGATTATTTTCTCCGGTACGCATAATATATATCTATAAAATGCCGGAACCGCGTGAATATCAGACCGAAGCCATTGTCATCAAGAAGACGAAGCTGGGAGAGGCGGATACCATCCTCACCTTCTTTACCCCCCGCCTCGGTAAGACACAGGGTTTCGCTAAGAGCCTCCGCAAGCCCAGGAGCAAGATGGCCGGCCACCTTGAACTGCTTACCCACAGCACGGTTTCCTTTGTCCGCGGCCGCAACTTAGATACTATTGTTGGCGCCCAGACCATCGATACTTTCCTCCCCATAAAAAACGACCTCTGGCTTACTTCCTGCGGACTCTATATCGCCGAGCTTGTCCACCAGTTCACCGCCGAGCACCAGGAGAATTACGGCATATTTCAACTTACGCTGGAGACACTGGAACGGCTCTGCAAGGAAAACAATAAGGAACTCGTCCTGCGCTACTTCGAGCTGCATTTGTTGGAAAGCGCCGGCTACCGGCCCCAGCTGCGGGAATGCGTCGCCTGCCACAAAGCTCTGGAGCCCACCACCAATTACTTCAGCTCTTCCGCCGGCGGCATGCTCTGTCCCGACTGCAGTCTGAGTCAGCCTTTCTCCTCGTCTCTCTCTTTGAACGCCCAGAAAGTCCTGCGGCTCCTCCAGAATAGTGACTATACCAGCGCCGGTCGCGTGAATATCGATGGCGAGCTTGCCCGCGAGCTGGAAGAAGTTATCAGCGGCTACATCAAGTATCTGCTGGAAAGAGAGGTAAAGTCCGCGGCCTGGCTGGACAGCCTCAGGGAACAGCGCCTCCAGTTCAACCAAGATGGCACTTAGCCCCACCCCTCGTTTCTTCTCTCTTTCCACCCGAACCGCCCTCGCGCCGTTCACGGCTTATCCCGTATTCTCTCCCACCACCCAAAAAGGGGAGTGCGCAGCGAGAGGGGGCGCAGCCCCATATATCAAGATTGGGGGGGTGTCTAAGAGGGGCGTCAGCCCCTCTTTCTAAATATTTCCCCCTTCCCTTTATAAATCCCCAAGGGAGGGGGCTAGGGGGATAGGTCACAACTCTATCCTGACATTCACCCCTTTACCCTAACGCACATTTAACCTATAATAGTGATATCTCAGGCTGAGACTGATAATCTCAGTCTTTTTATTCTTATCAGGCAGGTCTGTAATATGCCATCAAGATTAGACGACATCAACGAGCAGAGAAAGCAAATACTGGAGCGGCTCCGCTCCCGGGGCGTTAATCCCTACCCCAACCGCTATCAGCAGACCCACACCGCGCAGGAGGCGATAGCGCTACTGGAAGAGAGGGAAGCGCAGGAAAAGACAAAACAGGTGAAGAGCCGCGACTCCGGCAAAGAAGAGAAGCCGGTCAGTATCGCCGGACGGATTACAGCCCTGAGAAAGATGGGTAAAGCCTCCTTTTTTGATGTACGTGACGGCTCCGGTAAAATCCAGCTATTGTTCCAGACCGCCGGTTTCAATGAAGAAACCATGGAGCTTTTCAAGGATCTGGATATCGGCGATATCATCGGGATTGAAGGAAACCTTATGCGCACGCGCACCGGCGAACCCACCGTATCGGTCACCGGCTTCGTCCTGCTGGCCAAGTCGCTCCAGCCCCTGCCGGAAAAATGGCACGGACTCAGCGATACCGATAAAAGGTACCGCCAGCGTTACGTTGACCTCATTGCGAATACCGGGGTAAAAGATATGTTCAAGGTGCGCAGTCGAGTTATCAGCGCCATACGCCAGTTCCTCGATGGCCGCGGCTTTATCGAGGTGGAAACACCGGTGCTGCATTCGACGGCGGGAGGCGCTCTGGCCGCGCCCTTTACCACCCACCACAACACCCTCGACCGCGACCTCTACCTGCGTATTGCTTTGGAGCTGCACCTCAAGCGACTCATCGTCGGCGGGTTCGACAAGGTCTACGAAATCGGTCATGTCTTTCGTAACGAAGGCATTTCCACCACGCACAGCCCGGAATATACCCTGCTGG
>CAYVPT010000228.1:2612-4462 GCA_964453865.1 uncultured Dehalococcoidaceae bacterium | reverse complement strand
ATCCTCAGGCGCGGCACATGGCCGCAGGTACAGGCAGGTATAGCCGGCGGACAGATACAACCTCTGGAGTCCTCGCGGATAAACTGCTTGACAATGCGGTCTTCCAGTGAATGATACGAAATCACTACCAGCTTTCCTTCATAACCGAGCAGGTCAATCGCCTGTCTCAGGGCCATTTCCAGGTGTTCGAGTTCGTGGTTTACCGCGATACGCAACGCCTGGAAAGTCTTGGTGGCCGGATGCAGCCTGCCTCTCCGCCCCACCGCTTTCTCAATCAACTGGGCCAGCTGACGGGTAGTCTTTATCGGGCGTTCCTGTATTATATAGCGGGCAATTCGCAGACCGTTTTTTTCCTCTCCGTATGTCTTTATCAGGTGAGCCAGTCTTGCTTCCGGGGTGTTGTTAACGATGTCGGCGGCGGTGATTCTCTGGTTGGGATTTAACCGCATGTCCAGCGGTGCGTCGTGTTGAAAGCTGAAGCCGCGGCCGTTCCCATTAAGCTGGAGGGAGGAAAGACCCAGGTCGAAGAGAATGCCGTGCACCGGGAAGAAGTCGTATTTATAACAGATGGATTGCAGATTAATAAAATTATCGTTGACGATATGGATAGAGTCCTTGGAATCCCGGAATCTCTCCCTGGCAACCTTGATGGCATCAGGGTCGGCATCGATACCTAACAGTTGTCCGCCGGGGGAACTGTGCTCGAGGATTGCCGCCGCGTGTCCGCCGGTGCCGAGGGTGCAATCGACATACCGGCCTCCCGGCTGGACGGCCAGTGCTTTTAGTACCTCGGCAACAAGAACGGGAGTATGGGTGGAGGTTGACCCGTGTTTCATCATCAGCGATTTTCCAGGCTTTCTATAATCTGCCATGCCTGTTCCTGGCTGATATTTTTCTCTTCCTCCCAGAGTGCTTTGTCCCATATTTCCAGGTTAACGTTGACGCCGACGACAACTACATCATCCACTATCTGGGCATGTTCCCGCATTTGCGGCGGCAGGGCGATTCTGCCCTGGTTATCCACCTTGGCAACGAAGGCTGTAGCGAAGAGAGCCCGGTTCAGCCTTCTCATCTTGCTGCGTGTCATCGCACTGTCGGTAAGGGATGCGGAAAGCTTTTTCCACTCCGCTACCGTGTAGGCGGTAATGCATTTCTCCGCCCCGACGGTCAGTACTATCCCGTCCTTCAGATAGTTCCTGAAACGTGGCGGAACCGGTACCCGTCCCTTCTCATCTATTTTGTAGTCGAACTCGCCGTAAAACATCTTCCTGTTATTCTACCACTTTTCCCCATAATTTACCATATTTCACCATTTTATAACACACCCAACCACGTTTGTCAAGTTTTTTCAGGGGGATTTTCGCAAATTGTGACAGATTCGTGATACCTTTGCGGGACTTGTCAGTTCGATAGGGTGGTATAGGGGTGGTTTTTCGGGTGGGGAAAAGGGGGGAAACCTTTATGTTGTGCGATACCTGTTGTACCTGGTTCAGTTTTCATACTCACCCCCTTTATCCCCTTCAGGGAGAACCTCAGGGTGAACCCCTCTCGAACAGGTTTATATTCAGTACTTGATTTTCATAATGTTCAAGAGGGGGAAAGAATAAGAGAGGGGGCGAAGCCCCCTCTCTCCCAGACCCCCCTTTTTTCAAGCGGCGAGGATTGCTTTAATTTCTCTCCTATTGAGGGGTGGGGGTAAATCTAAGGGATAAGCCGTGGCTGGCGCGAGGGTGGTAGGGGTGGGAAAAGATAAAAGACGAATAAGGGGAAAGAGGGGGTGAGGCTTGAGTGTATCGACCCAAAGTCAATGTATCCTGTCGCCCGGGTACTTCCATCGTAAGCCTCAGATG
>CAYVPT010000228.1:0-2602 GCA_964453865.1 uncultured Dehalococcoidaceae bacterium | reverse complement strand
GATGTGATACAATATAATTTGTTTTGTATGGAATGGCGATGATTAATTTCGGTATACTCACCATCAGTGACAAAGGTTCGCAGGGGCAGCGCCAGGATAAAAGCGGCGGCGTAATCCGGGAGGCTGTCTCGCGACTGGAAAGCACTGTCACAAAATATGAAATAATACCCGATGAGGGTAATGCTATCGCCGCCAGGCTTACCGAATGGGCTGATGGCGGTGAGGTGGACGTTATTCTAACCACCGGCGGCACCGGGTTGAGCCGGCGGGACGTCACCCCGGAGGCAACTCTATCCATAATAGATAAGGAGGTCCCCGGTTTCGCCGAGGCAATGCGGGTAAAGTCCCTGGAGAAGACACCCATGGCGGTATTAAGCCGGGCGGTGGCGGGTATGCGGAGTGAGTGTCTTATCATCAACCTGCCAGGCAGCCCGAAAGCGGTCCGGGAATGTCTTGAGGTAATATTACCCGCTATTCCTCATGCTGTGGAAATCATCAAGGGAGAGGTGACGGAGCATACCATCGTTACTACGGGGTAGGCCAGGGTTATGCGCATCGATATCTTAACGCTATTTCCGCAGATGTTCGAAGCTCCTTTCAGTTTCGGGATTTTCAAGCGGGCTATTGATAACGGGCTGGTCGGTCTTGACCTGCATAATATCCGTGATTATACCCACGATAAGCACCATACCGCCGATGACTACCCCTATGGCGGCGGGGCCGGCATGGTGCTCCGGCCCGGTCCTGTTTTCGAGGCTGTAGAAGCCATCAAGGCTGGTCTTGAAGAGCCGGATGAATTACCGGTTATCCTGCTGAGTCCCCAGGGACGCCCCTTTTCCCAGGAAGTCGCCCTGGAACTTTCGCGGCAGCGTCACCTGGTCTTTATCTGCGGTCACTATGAAGGTGTCGATGAAAGGGTAGGCGAACACTTGGCTACCGACGAAATAAGTATCGGCGACTACGTTATGACCGGCGGTGAAGTTCCCGCCATGGTCGTTATCGATGCCGTCCTCCGGCTGCTGCCGGGTGTACTCGGTTCGGAAGAGTCGCCGCTGGAAGATTCCCATGCTGCCGGCCTGCTGGAATATCCCCAGTATACCCGCCCCGCCGATTTCCGCGGCTGGACAGTGCCGGAGGTATTGCTTTCCGGGAATCATGCCGAAATTGCCCGGTGGCGCCGCGAGCAGATTATCCGTCGTACCCTGGAACGCCGCCCTGACCTTTTAGATAAAGCCAATCTCGGTCTTGAAGATAAAAAACTGGTCGAACGCCTGACGACCCCGAAGAAATCGGGGTCCCGGGCTAACAACGAATAGGGAGTTAAAACATGGACGTCTCATCTCTGGTTGAAACAAAGAAGAATCCTAAAATCCCTGATATTGCCCCCGGTGATACGGTCAAGGTCAGTGCCAGGATAGTGGAAGGTGGCAAAGAGCGTATCCAGGTTTTACAGGGAGTCATCATCAAGATAAAGCGCGGCGGCAACGGTGCCGGCTTTACTGTCAGACATGTCGCCTACGGAGTGGGCGTCGAGCGCACTTTTCCTTTTAATTCGCCGCTGGTGGAAAAAGTGGAGATAGTCCGCCAGGGCAAAGTCCGCCGTGCCCGTCTTTATTATCTGCGCGGACTCAGCGGCAAGGAAGCCCGCCGCAAGATAAAACGCGTCGAGAGGAAGGTCAGGGAGCAGGTAGGGGAGGAGCTGCTGGCAGAACCTCCGGAAGAAGAGGAATTAATTGAGCCTGTAGCTGAAGAAGCAGCAGCTGAGGAAAAACCTGAGCCTGTAGCTGAAGAAGCAGCAGCTGAGGAAAAGCCGGAAGCAGTTGTTGAAGAAGCGGTAGTCGAAGAAAAGCCCGAAGCAGCGGTAGAAGAAGCGGTAGTAGAGGAAAAGCCCGAAGCAGTGGTGGAAGAAGCAGTAGTCGAGGAAAAGCCTGAAGCGGTAGCTGAAGAAGCGGTAATAGAGGAAAAGCCCGAAGCCGTGGTAGAGGAAGCGGTAGCCGAGGAAAAGCCCGAGGCCGTGGTAGAAGAAGCGGTGGTTGAAGAAAAGCCCGAAGTAGCGGTAGAAGAAGCGGTAATAGAGGAAAAGCCTGAAGCAGTGGTGGAAGAAGCAGTAGTCGAGGAAAAGCCTGAAGCGGTAGCTGAAGAAGCGGTAATAGAGGAAAAGCCTGAAGCAGTGGTGGAAGAAGCGGTAGCCGAGGAAAAGTCGGAAACGACCGCTGAAACCGCCGAAGACCAGGAGAAAGAAACATAACAATAGTAGTTGTATGATATAATCCCCGATGCCGGGCACTGTCATTACCGGTTTCTGGAGTCAGGAATGAGATATGCCGAGGTTAGTGTTAATTCACCGGCCGCCCGGCGCCGAGCTTTCAGCTATGCCGTTCCCGCCGGTATGGATATCCGTGAGGGACAGGCCGTACTGGTCCCTTTCGGGGAGAGAGTCCTCCAGGGTGTTGTCCTGGAGCTCAGTCCCCACCCCGCCGTAGAAGATACCCGTGATATTATCGATGTCATCGAGTCCCGCCCGGTACTATCGCCGCATCATATATCTTTGGCCAGGTGGATAAGTAATTACTATCTTTCCCCGCTGTTCGATGCCGTGGCC
>CAYVPT010000227.1:0-4464 GCA_964453865.1 uncultured Dehalococcoidaceae bacterium | reverse complement strand
ACAGGGAAAAGTACCGCAGACAGGAAATCATTCTTGGCTCAATTAATAGATATAAAACGCAAGGGATACGGTATAAGTTAGGGCGAGAGGATTGTCGGGGCTATGTGTATATCTACTGCAGTAAAAAATTACTCGCATCCCGTTGCTTTAAGTGTCTTGGGACCCGAAAGTCGACTTAAACCGAGAGCCGGGGAGATAACGGAGGAATTGTTGACCAGCGCCAGCCGTATTTCTAAAAGTATAATCAATGCACTGTGAGGCAATTTGTATTTAATAGACGGGTGAATTATCCTTAAAGAGCGAAACACAACCGGGTCATTCCCGGTGGCGAAAGGAGAAGGAGTAATGAGTCAAATACCCGCGGAAACCGATGTTGTCGTGATAGGTTCCGGCGTTTCTGGCCTGGCGGCGGCATTGACCCTCGCGGAGGGAGGCGCTAAAGTCGTTGTTTTTGAAAAAGAACGTTCTCTCGGAGGCACTTCTAACTTTTACCACGGTACTTTCGCCGTGGAAAGCGATATGCAGCGGGAGAGATACATTACGTACACTCGTGACCAGGCCTTTAAAAATATCATGGAATACAGCCACTGGCGGGCCAATCCGCGTCTGGTAAGAGTTATCGTCAACGAGTCCGCCGCCACCATTTCCTGGCTCCGGCAGGCGGGGGTCGAATTCACCGAAGCCACCATTAATATCCCTGACGCCCCCCGGACTTATCACCTTATCAAGGGCAGGGGAGAGGCTGTCGTTAAAGCCCTGACCACCAGAGCCAGGGAACTTGGGGCCGTTGTTATCCCGGCAACACCGGTAAAGCAGATAATCAAGGCCGGTGAACGTATTACCGGCGTTATCGTGGAAGGGGACGATGAAGATGTACAGGTAGCGGCTAAAGCTGTCATCATCGCCAGCGGGGGGTATGCGAACAATAAAGAATGGATTAAGAAATATTCGGGATTCGACCTGGATGTAAACCTGATTCCCTTCGGAAACGTCGACAAGACCGGTGACGGCATCCGTATGGCTTTCGAGGTCGGCGCCGCCGAAGAAGGGCTGGGCGTCCTGGAACTTGTACGTTCCGGCCCGATAGCTCCGGAATTAACTATGGGCATGCATCTTGAAAGTCCTGTGGTACAACCTGACCTCTGGGTGAATAATAAGGGAGAGCGGTTTTGCGACGAAAGCGTCACGTTCGACGACGCCGCCGTGGGCAACGCTAATGCCCGTCAGATGGGCGACCATACCTACAGTATATTCGATACTTCCATAAAACAGTACCTGATGGAGCAGGGCATCGATAAAGCAATGATTATGGATTTCCCACCGGGTTCCCGGACCACCGAACTTGACCGTGAACTGGAAATGATGCGCAACAATAAGAGTACGGAGGTCTTTGAAGCGGACTCGATAGAGGAACTGGCTGATAAAATGGGGGTAGACCCGCAGGTGTTTAAAGCCACCGTCGAAGAATATAACAGTTTCTGCGAGAAAGGTCATGACGAACTCTTCGCCAAAGACCCCAGATACCTCCGGCCGATTAAGGGTCCCAAATTCTACGCTAGCAAGGCGCGCACCATCTTCCTGGGAACGCTCGGAGGCATTAAGATAAACCACAATATGGAAGTTATCGATAAAAAGGGCAACGTTATTGCCGGACTTTATGCCGGGGGATATGACGCGGGCGGTATGTACGGGGACAGCTACAGTATCAGGAATTCTTCGGGTCTTTCCTCGAGCTTTGCCACCAACTCCGGCAGAATTGCGGGCAGGAACGCCTTGCAGTTTATCAGTAAATAATATATTCCTGATTATTTAGATGGATTAGAAGGAGTGAAATATGGCTAGAGGTTATATGGAGAAAATTCTTTTTGTGGACCTTTCTACGGGGCAAATCAGGGAGGAAACGCCGGATGAAAGTCTTTATAAAAATTTTATCGGGGGTTATGGCGTCGGTGCCAGGATTCTATACAATCGCCAGAAGGCCGGCATTGACCCCCTCGGACCGGAAAATACCCTGGGTTTCATGACCGGCCCGCTTACCGGCACCGGCGCTACTTTCGCCGGTCGATACGGGATTGTGGGAAAATCACCTCTTACCGGCGGGTGGGGAGATGCCAACTCGGGAGGTCATTTCGGGCCTTTTCTAAAGTGGTCGGGATATGACGCCGTCTTTTTCACCGGTATGTCAGAAAAGCCGGTCTACCTGTTTCTCGATAACGGTAAAGCCGAACTAAGAGATGCCGGCCATTTATGGGGAAAGGACTGCTTTGTTACCGAGGATACGCTGAAAGAGGAACTGGGTGGAGAGGTGGAAAGCTCCTGCATCGGCCCATCCGGCGAAAAACTGGCTCTCATTTCCTGCATCGTCACCCGGAGAGGAGCCGTGTGCGGGCGCTCCGGTCTGGGGGCGGTGATGGGCTCTAAAAAGCTGAAAGCGATAGCCGCCAGAGGCAAACCGGAAGTGCCCGTATTCGATGCCGAGAAGGTGGAAAAGTTACGCAAAGAACACATTGCCGTGATGAGAAAATGGCAGGGAATGGAATCTCTGGAAAGCTTTCACAAGTACGGGACGTCCCACGTTGCCGAAGGCTTTGCCCACAGCGGCAATACTCCGGTCAAGAACTGGGGAGGCGTGGGCGTAATCGATATACCCGACAACGCCGGCCTCAGCGGTGACGCGGCCATAGCCAACATAGACCGGAGGACGGGCTGCTGGCACTGCCCGATAGGCTGCGAGGGCAGGTTGAAAGCGGGACAGGGTGAATATAAATACCCGGCCGGCACCCGCCGCATTGAGTACGAGACGCAGGCCTCCTTCGGGACGATGTGCTGTAACAGCAATACGGAATCGCTGAACATGATAAACCATCTCTGCAACTCGAACGGACTGGATACAATATCGGGCGGTACTACCATGGCCTTTGCTATCGAGTGCTACGAAAACGGAGTAATTACTAAAGCCGATACCGACGGCATCGAGCTTACCTGGGGCAATCACCGGGCTATCGTCGCCATGACAGAAAAAATGGTCAAGCGAGAAGGCTTCGGCGATGTATTAGCTGATGGCGTCAAGAAGGCCGCAGAGAAAATAGGCAAAGGAGCCGAGGAATTCGCCGTTCACATCGGTGGGCAGGAACTCGGTATGCATGACCCCAAGTTTTACAACTTCCCGGATAATACCGCCGCGGCGCGCTACCAGATGGATGCCACCCCGGGCCGCCATACCCAGATGAATTTCGGGCCCGGCGCCTTCACTTTCCAGCTTGTCAACGCCACCGGCTGGTGCATGTTCAGCGACCTCGTCGGGGGGGACACTTTAAAACATATCACGGAGTTCATGAGCGCCGTAACCGGCTGGGAACGCTCCGAGGACGAGATACTGAAAGCTGGCGAGAGGATATACAATATGCGGCATGTCTTTAACCTGCGTGAAGGCATCAATCCAATCCAGTATAAGGTTCACCCCAGAATAATCGGTCGGCCTCCCCAGAAAGAGGGCCCGCTGGCCGGCGCCTCGGCGGATATTGAGCCGCAGGTCTACTGGGGTCTCGGCGCACTGGACTGGAACCGGAGAACCGCCAAGCCCAGTCAGAAAAAGCTGCTGGAACTGGGACTTGACGATTTGGCTAAAGAACTCTGGCCGCCGCAGCAGGGTCCCGGACCGGGACACTAAAACCGGCCAATCTCTACCGGAGAACCTGGAGAAATTAAGCCCGGGTTATTTTATCCCGGACCTGACGGAAGTGAAATGAGGAGGGCAAGATGAGTTCAAGAACGAACAGTCCCAAGGACAAAGACACCGCGGTTGCTAAAATGGGTAGAAATACCGAAATCAAGGAAATCCTCTATTTTAAAAAACCGGCGGGCCGGTCCAATACCAACAAGATGCTGGAGTTTATCACCCCGAAGATAGAAGCCCTTAACCTGCGTCACGTGATGATAGCCTGGTCCAGCGGCTACACGCTGGAGAAATTCCTGGAAGCCACCAAAAATCTCAAGCTCAAGCTCGATATTACCACAGTCACCAATCCCAAAGGAGGCACTATCGGCGGCATGAACGTGTCTATCGATGACGAGACACGGGAGAAACTCGAGGCGAAAGGCATCAAGGTTTGCTACCTCAACGATGACCTGCGACTCGGTGAGCCTATGTCCCCATCCCCCCAGCAGAAACAGATGAGAGAAATGCTGCTTCCCTGGATGCCGGTGCACATCGACCCCCTGAGCATGGATGTCGGGTGGGACACGTCGCTGCTGCTGATTATCAGCCAGGGATTCCGCGTTTGTGTGGGCTGTCTGGCGCTGGCTGCCAAACACGGCCTTATCCCCGAGGGCGAAAGGGTGCTGTGTCTGGCCGGCTCCGCCACGGCCTGCGTAATGATTGCCAGCGCATCACCACGCTACTGTTACGTCGAAGAAATCCTCAGCTACGAGAGGAATTCCGATTGGTCATTAATGAACCAGACA
>CAYVPT010000226.1:0-4515 GCA_964453865.1 uncultured Dehalococcoidaceae bacterium | reverse complement strand
CTGGTGATGGTTCTGCTGTCCTTATTTCAGGTGCTGATGGTGTTATCGTCGAAGATAATGCAATTGAAGATCCTAATATAGGTGGCACCGGGACACAAGGTGGAATAAGGCTCGATCATGGTGCCAGCAATTCATTATTACAGAGAAACACCATATCCGTGAATGCCGGTCCAGGTGGTGGAGATGGTCGAGGCATAATTTTCGGAATAGTTTATTGGAAGCCTGGTTGGGGCCACGTAATCAGAGACAACGTGATGACTGGCGGGGTATCTTTTGGGGATGGATTTGGCGGCGGTCCAGAAGATACACCAGAGTACATGAACAACTTGGATTTTTACAATAATGTAATCAGAGGCGCGCAAGATGATGGTATACAACCTGAGGGCGGGAATGTTAATGTAAGAATTTGGAATAACAGGATTGAAAGCTGCTTCGTGGGCATTGCTGTATGCCCCTCCCTCCAAGGACCTGCATATATATTCAGAAACACCATAATTCATTCTACCGCAGCAGCATTCAAAATAGGAGATAATTCCTATGGCCGTATCTATATTTACCATAATACATACTATACTACTACTGCAGCTGATGGCTATACACAAACCAACCCCGGTCTTGGGAATATAGTATCAAGAAATAACATAATTCAGGCAGGCAGATATACTGTTGAGCTCGCCTCTTCTAGTAATGGTAGTAGTCATGATTTTGATTACGACAATCTTTACACCACTGACAGTGGACGTTTTGTCAAATGGAATGGTATAAAGTATGGTAGCCCCAGCACGTTTCTCTACAACACAGGTCAAGAACCAAACGGCATCTCAGCTGACAGCGAAGTCGTTGACCCGGCAACGGATGACCTGGCATTGCAGCCGACCTCCACGTGCATAAACATGGGTGTAGTCCTTCCCGGCTTCAATGATGCCTCTTCCCCGTGGCCGTACCAGAGCTCGGCTCCTGATTTAGGAGCTTATGAAGCAACAGAGAGCGCTGCCACGCAGCCGCCTTCAGTAACTAATGATAGCGCCACCTCGGTAAACGAGACTATCGCTGTACTTAATGGAACAATAATCGACGATGGTGGCGGATCCTGCCTGTATCGATTTGAATACGATACAGAGTCAGGAGAACCATATGCCTACAACACGGGATGGATAGGTATCAATACCACTGGTCAGTCCTTCAGCTCCAACATTACTGGCCTTCACCCGGAGACCACATACTACTTCAAGGCGCAAGCTAAAAATAGTGCCGGTACCAGTAGTGGTTCTGAGTTGTTCCTTATAACCACTTCGATTGAGGATATTGACTGGTCTGTAAAGCTTTGTGATTCAGTACTGGAAAGATATACACCCAGTACATTTCCATATTGGGGGTATACTCAAGGGTTGCTGCTGGAAGGTATGTGGAGAGTGTATCAGAGGACGGGTAACACTGATTATTACTACTTTATTAAGAACTGGGTAGACAGGTTTGTGACTAGTGACGGATTGGATAGCAATATTGTTCTGGACAGCCTTGACAACATGATGCCCGGGGTCCTGCTATGCCACCTCTATCAGGCAACCGGCAATAACAAGTACCAAATTGCCGCACAGCAGATTAGGAACAGGATTGACACCTATCCCAGGACCTCGGACGGCGGCTTAGCACACATGACACGCTATGATGACCAACTCTGGTTGGACGGAGCTTTCATGCTGACGATTTTCCTGAGCAACTACGGCGAGGTGTTTGATGATGCAATATACTGCAATAATGAGTGTTCGAACCAGTTGATAATATACAACAGCCACCTGCAACATGTCGCAACAAAGCTTGCTTGGCATGCCTGGGATGAGGACGGTTCGACAAGCTGGGCTGATCCTACTACGCATCTTTCACCCGAGGTCTGGTGTCGAGCATTAGGCTGGTATGTGGTTGCTTGCCATGAAGTTCTGGAAAAGTTACCAACCGACCATGCTGATAGGCAGGCCATAATCAACATACTCGTTGAGCGACTTGAAGGTATTAAGAATTACCAGGACAGCACAACCGGTCTTTGGTATCAAGTCGTAGACAAGGGTAACCTGACCGATAACTGGGTAGAACAGTCTAGCGGGTGCATGTACACCTATGCCATATCCAAAGCTATAGATGCTGGCTACGTTGGTAGCACCGAATACTACACCACCGCTAAGAAAGGGTATGAGGGGATTCTGAGCAACATAGAACTCGACCCGACGGGCAAAACAAACCTATACCGTACCTGTGAGGGTACTAGTGTGGGCTCTTACTTGTATTACATAAATAGAGAGCAGCTAACCAATAATTTTCACGGCCAGGGAGCATTCCTGCTTGCCAACGAGCAGCAAAGGACAAAATATACTGACCTGAGGCAGTTGTACCAGACAGAAAATGGGAACCTTTATAACGCCGAAACAGAAACTACAAACAGGGGGTTTACAGGCGCCTCGTATGTAAATTTCTACAACGAGGTAGGGAGCTATGTTGAAATTACTCTAAATGCAGCTTCCACTGAAACGAAGACCCTATTAATCAGGTATGCAAACGGAACCACGGACGATAGGCCCATGAAAATTTACGTCAACGGAAGTGTAGTTGATAGCAGTCTTTCGTTTATTCCTACAGGAGCTTGGTCAGCTTGGAGAGCGCGAACCACGAGCGTTTCGCTTAACGCTGGAGACAACACTATACGATTGGAGTCCGTTAATTCAACCGGTGGCCCTAACATAGACTGGATTGCACTCGATTCTACGTCACCTACCAACAATCCTCCCATCCTTGGTCCAATAGGCAACAAGTCGGTTTACGAGGAACAGCTCCTTGAGTTTACTATCTTAGCCTTCGAACCCGATGGTGACCCATTAACCTACTCGGCATTCAACCTGCCCTCAGGGGCAAGTTTTGACTCAGATAATAGGACCTTTTCCTGGATACCTGGTACTGGTCAGGCCGGGAGCTACCCTGATGTTCACTTTAAGGTAACTGACGGTGAACTAGCCGACTCTGAGAACATCACTATAACCGTAACCGTGGTGCCCACCTTTGCTTTGACAATGGCGGTAGACCCAACCGGGGGCGGCACCACCAATCCTGGGGCTGGCGTCCATTGGAAAGCCAAAGGCGCCGTTGTGAACATCACGGCGACTGCCGAACCTGGCTGGTATTTCAGTGGCTGGAGCGGCGACCTTAGTGGTGAAACCAATCCCGAGTCCATCACCATGGATGATAACAAGACGGTTACGGCTACCTTTGCATTGACAAGCGTCATATCGGGGATAACCGCTGAAGCAAACGGTGATGCGATACCCGGCGCCACGGTTAAGTTATATCTCGACGGTGTTCTTCAAAGTACCACCAACAGCGGTCCCGACGGACAATACGAACTGGTGGCCACAGAGGAAGATGAGTACACGGTAGTAGCCAGTGCCGCTGGTTTCAAGAATGAGACACAGGCGATATCTATTACGTCACTGGGTGACGGCTATACTCTGGACTTTATCGGGAACTCCGGGCTGATACCCCAGGCTCCTGATTTGTCTTACGTTCTGGCCTGTGCCAATCATTGGCTCTATCCTCCGGTTGTACACCCTGAGTTAGCTTTGAGCATGTCCAAAGTACTGGCGGTAGCCAATGCGTGGTTGTACCATTAATCTGGCCCCCCATATTCTCGCGACTGGTGATGATGTCCTCCGGAATGTGCCATTTACTAACCGCCCATCCCCATTTAATTGGTTTTCGTTTTTCTAGCATTATAACTGAACCAGTTTTTGGGAGGTCGGTCAATATTTGGTTACTAGTGTTGTTGAAATATAATCTACGCCTTGAGTATATCTTTATGCCTTAGTGGACTACCCTATGATCAACGGTATCGAGGTTGTCAGCGCCGGGGCTATGCCCCCCGTCAACCCAGACCCTGATGCTCTGAATGCGCCGTGGACGCTGGAAGGTCCCGGAAGCTACCTCTACAATGGCAGTGGTGACGTGACCCTCTCTGCTCTTGAGCCGGGAGACTATACTCTGACCTGGGGCGATATCGCCGGCTGGGTAACGCCAACACCCAACCCTGAAACACAGGCTCTCTCCCTGCTGCTGGCTACATCACTTTCAGTGGAACTTATACAGAGCCGCCGGCGTATGCGGTGCGCGTGAACTCGTGAGGTGATACCTACCTTGATACTATGGGCAATACCTGGGAGGCTGACCGGCCCTATACACCAGGAGGCTGGGGTTACTACGGAGGGGGCAGTACCCGTGACCGTGGCACCGGCCGAGAGATTGCGGGGACCGAGGATGACCGCATCTACCAGACCCTCAGATTTAACTTCGACGGTTACCGGTTTGACCTTGACAATGGCACCTACCACGTCACCTTCCACTTTGCCGAGACTTACTTTACCGCTACCGGCAAAAGGGTCTTTGATGTCTCCATCGAGGGGTTACTGGTCATCGATGACCTCGACATAGTGGCTCATGTAGGCTACGGAACAGCTCTGGTGATAGAAGTACCCG
>CAYVPT010000225.1:0-4554 GCA_964453865.1 uncultured Dehalococcoidaceae bacterium | reverse complement strand
GGAGTAGTGGCGCGCTACGCCCAGAGGATATACATCATGTACGCCGGACGCATCGTAGAATCCGGTACGACCAAGGATATCTTCGGCAATCCGCGGCACCCTTACACCATCGGCCTGCTCCAGTGCATACCGCGCCTCGATGAGGAGGAGGGTACCAAGCTGGTACCCATCGAAGGACTGCCGCCCAACCTGATAAACATGCCGAAGACCTGCGCCTTTCTTCCCAGATGTTCCTATAAAGTAGAGAGATGTTACAAGGAGCCGTGGCCGGAGTTTACCGCCGTTGGCGGCAACCACTATATCCGCTGCTATGCTGATACCAAGGAGAAGGTCAGTGAGTCAAAGAAATAACGAAGCTGTTTTAGACATACAGGCCCTGAAAATGTATTTCCCCGTTATGCGCGGCTTATTGCGCCGGAAGGTCGCCGACGTCAAGGCCGTCGATGGCGTTTCGTTCAAGTTGAAAAAAGACGAAACGCTGGGACTGGTGGGCGAGAGCGGCTGCGGCAAGACCACCATCGGCCGCTGCGTGCTCGGCCTTTACAAGCCTACCGATGGCAAGATATTTTTTCAGGGCGAGGACATCGCCACCTTTACAGAAAAAAGGCTGCGTCAGGTGCGGAGCAACATGGCCCTTATCTTTCAGGACCCCTACTCCTCGCTGGACCCCCGCCAGAGCGCCGGAAGCATCGTCGGCGAACCTTTGAAAATACACCAGATGGCAAGCTCCAAGAGCGAATATAGCGACAGGGTTGAGAAACTTTTCCGCGTCGTCGGCCTGGACCCCTCTATGACCAAACGCTTTCCCCATGAGTTCAGCGGCGGCCAGAGACAGCGTATCGGCGTGGCGCGCGCCCTCGCCTGCGACCCCGACCTTATCGTTTGCGATGAGCCTATCTCGGCGCTGGACGTTTCCATCCAGGCACAGATTATCAACCTTCTGGAAGAGCTCCAGGATAGAGTCCAGGGACTCAGCTATCTTTTCATCGCTCACGACCTTTCGGTAGTACGCCATATCAGCGACCGCGTGGCGGTGATGTACCTGGGGCATATCGTGGAGATATGCAAATCAAGAATCCTCTATGAAAATCCCCTCCATCCCTACACCCGCGCCCTGCTTTCCGCCGTCCCCATCGCCGACCCGTTTGTCGAGGAAAGCCGCGAGCGCATCATTCTCAAGGGCGAGGTGCCCAGCCCCCTGAACCCGCCCCCGGGCTGTCCCTTCCATCCCCGCTGTTTCATGGCGGTAGACGAGTGCAGTAAGGCGGTACCGCCGCTCCGCGATATCGGCGAAGACCACCAGGTAGCTTGCATCAGGGTGTAAGCTTCCACTGAAATGTCTGTATTAACGGTTTGAACTTAGCTTTTAGACCGAGAGTCATTGCAGCGTGATTTTTCTACTAAATTATTTCTTACTATCCCCGTTACATCCCCACTAAACAAAATCCCCCTTTCCTGACAGGAAAGGGGGGTAGAGGGGGTGAGGTCAATATCTAATTTCTATTTGGACATCTTCCCCAGTGGGAATACCGCACGCCCGAACTTCTCGTTAACGATGACCGCCGCTGAGCCGTATACAGCCGCCCCACCGCAGAACAGGCCTTCAATGCCGGGGACTACAGCCGGGATAGCGCCGAAGAAATGGGCCGCCAGGAGGACGAAAAGCACCACCAGCGAAGCGAAAACGAAAAAGTGCATGAAGGTCATCTTCAGGGTACCCAGCGTCATGTAGCCGGTGAAGATACCCCACATGACGAACAGCCAGGCAAGGCCGGAGTTATCCAGTTTGACCAGTCCCATCCATTGCAGGAGAAAGCCGAAGCTCAGCCCCAGCCAGAAGACGCCGTAAGATACAAAGGCTGTCAGGCCGAAGGTGTCACCGCGGCGGGCGTCAATAATGCCGGCGATTACCTGGGCGACGCCGCCCCAGAAGAATCCGAAAATCAGGGGTAGCGTGCTCTCTATCCAGCCGATATTGTGTATTTGCAGTAAAATGGTGTTGAGGCCGAAACCGGCCAGGCCCAGGGCTCCCGGATTGGCCCACCGTTCTTCTTCCCTGGTAATGACTTGTGCCACGAAATCCTCCCGTATGTATTACGTCAGAGCGAAGCGGAAATACACTCCTATAAAATATTATACCGTATTTGTACCTGTCTGCTAAGAGTGTAAACACTCCGAATGGAGTAGGAGGTTTGAAGTATAGCTGGATTTTCCGGGAGAGCCGGGATTAAGAATGCGTATTCAGGTGAAGGCCGGATATCAAGGCTTTCACAGCCAGGGGACAGAACTGGATACCGGAATAACTGCTCAGTTCTTTGATAGAGCGTTCGATAGTCATCGCCTGACGATACGAACGGTCGGTGGTCATGGCATCATAAGCGTTAGCCACGGCTATGAGCCTGGCTCCCAGTGGTATTTCCTCACCCTTCAGCCCCTCCGGATACCCCTCTCCGTCAAACCTTTCATGGTGATAAAGGACAATCTCGCTTGCTTTTTCCAGAAAGGGTATCTGTTTTAACAGATTAGCCCCGATAGCCGAGTGCTGACGTACTATCTCCCATTCCGGCGGAGTCAAGGCATCGTTTTTATTCAATACCCGTGAGTCAATGACAATTTTACCGATATCATGGAGCAGGCTGGCGTATTCCAGGGTCTCCTTTTCCTCGGGAGTAAGTGAAAAGTGACCGGCTGCCAGCAAGGCGTATTCCGCTACCCGCTGCGAATGCCCGCGCATGGACGGGTCCTTGGCATCAATCGCCGTCATTATCGTTGTTAAAGTAGTCTTGAAGGCATTCAGCATACTCTGGTGTTGCCTGATACTATCAATCGCTATCGCCGCCGTGGTGGCTATGGAAACCACGGTCTCCAGGTCTCTTTCGTCAAACCCATTGCCATCCAGTTTGTTCAGCACTTCAATTACGCCCAGGATACGCTGGTTCACAACCAGCGGCGCACATATAAGCGATTGAGTGTTAAATCCGGTGGTTTTATCAATCATCTTGTGGAAATTCTCGCTGCGGCTGGTGTCATTTACAATTATTGGTTTGCCCGTGCGGGCCACCTGCCCGGCAATACCGTACTGGCTGTTCAATTTCACCTGCTTCAATACCTTGCCGACAGGGCCCGAGGCAGCCTCAAAGTATAACTCCTGGTCATTATCTCTAAAGAGGAGCATCGAAGCAGCGGATATGTCAAGAGATGTCTGGGCTAATTTGATAACTTGTTCCAGCGTCTGTGTCATCTGCGGAACTGCCCTGGCCTTTTTTAATACGTCCTGGACCGGTTCCATCTTTGTACCATTTATTGATTCCTCATGCGGCATTAAGGCAGTTCCCGATTGTGATTCTCGCTGGTTAAATATCATCATATCGTTCCTCACTTTCTGTCAGGGTATGAAGAATCCTTTTTCACGACCGTCAGAGTGTGACACGTTCCAGGTTACGAAACAATCCTTTTCGACTCTCAGCCAATCTGTCATATTCTTCTTTAACCACCCACACCAGCTCATTATCGCCGACGCCGCGGATGGACATAGATTTGGGTACAAAGAGTTGCAGGTATTCTGCCGGCATATTCTCTCTGACCTGAAAACCACGGTGAGGGAAGCAAAAGGTCAGCGGCTCCAGATGGGACAGCCGGGAGGCGGTGTTAATGCAATGCCCGACAAAATCTTTGCCTTCACCGACGGTATATACTTTACCCCTGGCCACACCGCACCTGAGAACGGCCGGAGGTTTATTTACGACCGTACTTATCCGGGGATAGAATTCCTGCCGGTAATTACGGCATATTTCAAAAAGGGTTGAAACGATACCGCATATCTGTTCTTCATCCATCCGGCGGGCACCCCATACCAGCAGGATGCCGTCACCCAGGAATTTTGCCAGCACGGGAAAGTCCGCCCAGAACAATTTACGGTTGCCATAATCCTCTTCGGCAAGTCCGTCCTGAATACTGTTGAAAAACCATTCCAGGAAATCATTAAGAAACCTGGGAATAGCCAGATATGAGTCAACCTGGCTGCAGAATGTCGTAAATCCGGTTAGGTCAAGTACCGCGGCAACGGCTTCTTTTTCCTGGCAGGGTCTACTGATATCTCCGAGATTCAGTATGGAGGGATTAAATCTGGTAATTGCTTCTTTTTCCAGTATTTTTTTCCTACCAGTTTGCCGAAACGCCGTAGAGACCGCCGGACGTTTAGCGTGTATCCGCCTGACTACTATCTTTCTCATCAAAACGTCAAGCCTTTTATCCTATGATTTGTATTTGTTTATCTTATGCCCATCATGATAAATAAACCATAAAATTATTCGGGAAGCGTCTAAATATTCCATTAACAAGCAATGATATCTGGAGTGGTGGGGATATAACCAACGGTTTAAGCCGTGACGATACGAGGGTGGTCAGGGTGGGAATAGATTACAAGCGAAGTGTCAGAGTGAGTTCTGAACGTATCACCTAAATAAAAAAGAATTTTGTCCAGGGGGTATTGACAAACTAAATGTAACATGTTATTATTAATATGCGGTAAACGGTTACCGCATTCCGTTATCT
>CAYVPT010000224.1:0-4563 GCA_964453865.1 uncultured Dehalococcoidaceae bacterium | reverse complement strand
AACACGAGGTCAGGTTTGTATTCCCGTATCAGGTCAATTGCTTTTACACCGCGTTCTTTAATTTGTTCAGGCGTGATGTAGGTGACTTTCGTGTCCATGTAGAACGTATTCATCTGGTAATCTCGTCCTTCTAAAAACCGCTCTCGGCTGAGCCCTTCGATAATACCCTTCTGGATGTCCTGGTTCCATCCCCAGCCTTCATGATAGGAGTGTACCACGAGAACCTTAAGCTTGGCGGACTCGCTGCTGCAGGCCGTTGCAGACAGGCTTATCACCATCAATAGAGCCATGATTATACTGATAAGAGGACTCCTTCTGATCCAGAATTTATCAATTTGCATGGGGGTTGGAACCTCCTCTAAAACGTTACTCCATTATGATTCTCGCTCATCCCAGGCCGGCATCGGCCAGACGGCGTCTCTGGTGGCAATATTTAATGGCCATACAGTGTAATTTTCCTGTTCCAGTATCTGGCAAATTATACCTTTTGCCAGTGTGTTTTGATGTGTTTCCGGGTCAAACATCACGCCCTCCCACGGCATTATCAGCTGGTTTCCGGGTATGGCTGTCTCCAGGAGCGCTTTTCGAATTGCCTCCCGATTCTCTGACCCGGCTCTATTGATAGCATCTGTCAGGACCAGCACCCCGGTAAAGGTGCGAGCGCAGGTATCGTCCATGTCGGTCCCATACCTTTGCCGGTAAATTTCATTTACGGCGCTGGTTAACGGGTTGATTTCGGATAAGTCCGCCGACCACGTTCGGCGTACGAATATGTAATCGGCATCACTTCCCAGAGCCCTGATAAATTCAGGGTCGGTAAATCCAGCATCATTTGCTAGAATGGCATCTGGGTAGAAGCCCATCGCTTTGTATGTTTGCATAAAAAGGATGGCGTCTTTCGTATAGGAGGCTTGAATTATCACGTTTGTCTTTGAATCGGCCAGGTTTTGTACCTCACCTGATACATCTTCAGCATCGGATGAGTACGATACTTCATCGGTTAACTGGTATCCATAAGTGGCGGCGTAACGACGGGCATACTCGGCGCACTCCGTTCCCCACACAGAGTCTTCATGGACTACTCCTAATTTCATCGCGGGGGCATCATTTGCCTCGCGGATATTATTGATAAATTCATAGAAGTTCCTGATGAAAACGTCCTCGTCAGGCGTGGTGCGGAAGAACCACTTAAGTCCTTTTTGTGTGAGGCTGGGCGCAGTGGATGTCGCCGTAAGAAAAGGTATGCCCTTTGCCTCTGTCAGTTGGCTGACTTCGTCGGTAACCGCGCTCTGGTAACAGCCGATAATTGCCGCCACCTGTTCGTCGGTTATCAGACTCTCGGCGGCGGACCTACCGGTCGCGGGATTTCCCTGGCTGTCTGAAAAAATTATCTTTAGCCTGGCATTATTAAGTGAGCTTATGCCTCTTGTCCTGGCAAACGGCAGGTCAAGGTCATATTCGTTGTTGATTATATCGACCGCAAACAGTATGCCGTTTCTGGCATTTTCACCGGCTGAAGCTGACGAGCCCGATAGGGGATATACGGCACCAATTTTAATGAACTCTTCGTCATCCTGGGAACAGGATAGGGTAGTACCAGTTAGAATGAATAAGACGGCTGCGAGAAAGACGCCCGTAATTAGCTTTTTAGATGATTTCAATTTTTAAATACTCAACAATAGCAAAATCTTACTAATTATACATCATTTATGAGTAATACGTCCTTCAACTTGGGGACTGATTGGTGAATTTGCCGCAATATATTCCGCCAGCACTTCATAATCCGTATTACCGAGATTGATTAAGTCGGTGCCTCTGGCAAACACGGTATAACTGTCACCGCCCTCAAAGAGGAAATCATTGGTCACCATACGATATACAGCTACAGGATTTATAGGTTCATATACTCCGTCCTTTTCTATTTCGACGGACACAATGCGGCTACCCGGTATGGCTTTCGGGTCCCAGGTAAACCTTAAGCCGGCGACCTGGGGGAACCTCCCCTGGACCTCCTCTACCTGGCTCACTCCGTTCTCCAGCGCCGATATGATTTGCTCACCGGTGAGATTAAAGGTTACAAGGTAATTATCAAAGGGAAGCGCGTCTATAGTCTGTCCAAGAGTGATATCACCCACGGGAATGGAGGCACGGATACCTCCACTGTTGATAATGGCTATATCGGCACCTGTATGTCTCGCATCGTACAACATCGAATCGGCCACCAGGTTGCCCAGATTGGTTTCCTGGCTACGGATACTTGCCCGTTCGCCATCGAGGTAAACAAGCGTGTTACCCACATTTTTAGCCATCGTTGCCTGGATAGGAGCATCATACTCTGCAAGTTTGGCCACAAAGGTGGCATCTTCATCCGGGCACTCGTCTACCTTCAGAAGTTTACTACCATCCCAGTCAATAATGATACCGGCCGCGTTAAAATCTACACTGAGATGCCCCAGGTAACTGGCATGTTCGCCGGCCTGAACGATTAGCGTGGGTGAGCCCTGTGGATCAACTACATATGGATATACATCTGGTATGGTATGTGTATGTCCGCCGATAATAATATCAATTCCGTCAACTTCAAGGGCAAGGTCTATGTCCTGGTCCCAGCCGATGTGGGTAAGGGCAATGACTTTATTGATTCCCATTCGTTCAAGTTCGTCAACCATTTCACGAGCGACTGATACGCGATTATTGATGAGTATATCCGCCCCGGTATTGGCAATCTCGCTGGTTTCTTTGGTTAACAGACCGAAAACACCGTAGCTTTCGTTATTCTTTCTAATTATCACCCACGGCAATATTTCGTCATCGAGTGCGCTCGCCTTTTTGAATTCTAGATTTGACGAGACGATATCAAATTGGGCCCCCTCCGCGAAATTATACAAACACTCCAAACCATAATCGAATTCGTGATTACCAAGGCACATAGCATCATACCCCAACCGGTTCATAAACCACAGACTTGCCTGGCCCTGGTACACGGTTCCATAGATAGATCCCGAGAAAACGTCACCGGCATCAAGTAGAAGGACCTTCTCTTTATCTATTTCCTCGTAAATCAGCGCCACGGAACTCGCAAGCCTCGGCATATTACCCAGGTGGCCGTGAATATCATTGGTATGTAAGATATCAGTGTGTGTAGTTTTATCTGGCGGTGTCACTACCGGAGGTGTCATATCAGGATTGCATGCGATAAGAAACACCAGCAGCGTAATCAGCAATGCCAAGAATATCTTCATAACTGTAGAGGTTTTCATTAAGTTATATTAGCACAAACAGGTAATTTTACTTCAATGGAATATTATTACGTGCTTAGATGTTTAGTAAAGTATTTCTGAGTATCTCACCTTAGATTTAACAATATGACGTATTATGACTTGGTCTGAAACCCCGTGTCAGATTGCAGAAGCACAAGCATCCTAGCAACAACCGTTGCTTCACCGTTCTAATTGGTGTATCATACTTCGTAAAGCGTGCCTATTGACAACAGAGTGACCAGATGACGCAGAATATACAAGCATCATATTCTGAACCACAGTGTTGGCTAATATGTACCAGCCAGGACAATTTCCAAGTCGATCGGCAGAACGGCTTCTCTATAGAGGGGTTCCGGACCCGTAGTAGAAGACTAGTCTCGGAAGTTAAGCCTGGTGATAAGTTTGTCGTTTATATTAACCAGCTACAGAGATTTGGTGCGACTTTGCAGGCTACTGGCAAACCTTATACCGATAAAAAAACCAGAATATGGATAGAACAAGACGAGATGTGGCCATGTCGATTCCCTACTAAACATATAGTTGTACTAGAAGACGATCAACTTTTAGACGCTAAGAAACTTGTGACACAACTAAGTTTTATAACTGACGAACAGAAAAGGGTGAATTGGGGTCTGGCATTTCATCAGAGTCTACGCAAGATTCCACCGGACGACTTTGAACTGATTGAGTCCGAGATGCGAAAGATCTTGGCATTAAGAGGCAAGAAGTTGGAGAGCGGGCTTCTCACTGAACAGCAAGCTAAGGAAGCGATAATGGCGCTTACTCTAGAAAAGAAGTCGCTCCATGATCGTATCGGTGAAATGCTAGACACGTTGGGAAGCCGCATGGGATACAATTCCTACACCAACCATCGTGTCACACCGGAGCACGCTGTCGAGCTCGATGTCGCTTGGCTAGACAAAAAGAGCCCTGAGATCGCTATCGAAGTTCAGATTGGTGGCAATCTGATAGAGGCCAAGGATAAGCTGGCGCAAGCGAAGAAGTTCAACTATAGAAAGGTTATCATGGTTATTGAGCAAGACCAGTTGACACGGTTGAATGCCATTATCAAGTTTGATGAACTAGTGGACTGGATGGAGGCTTGGTCAATACAGGCCGTGTACCAGCTTTACACGGCTGGAATGTCTTTCCTTGACCTGTATGAGCGGCTAAGGGAGTCCCGGTACAAGAAAAAAACTGAAGTAGAATTCGTTGGATAATCGGCGCTCCGCTCTGGCGGACCCTCCCGATTCTATGTTATCGTGCTATAATAACGCCTCGGGGATGGTGTTTGCGACAATGT
>CAYVPT010000223.1:0-4622 GCA_964453865.1 uncultured Dehalococcoidaceae bacterium | reverse complement strand
GTACGCGTACACGATGTACGGCAGACGGCGCTGGTCTGCCGCATGAGTGACGCTATCATCAGAAGGGGGTCGGTAGATGACTGATATAGTAACGGCATATCTCAGCCTTGGCTCGAACCTGGGTAACCGCGAGGACAACCTGGACATGGCTTTGAAGCTGCTCTCGCAGCGGATGCGGGTGGGCAAGGTCTCTTCGATATACGATACCGAGCCCCTGGGTAATACCAATCAACCGCATTTCCTGAATATAGCCTGTGAGGTCTTTACCCGGCTGACGCCGGAAGGGCTACTGTCCCTGGCTAAGGGTATAGAGGGCAAGATGGGACGGCGCGGCAAGTCAGGCGAGCCGCGTACTATCGATATCGATATCCTTTTATACGGGGATAAGACCATGGATATGCCCGACCTCGTTATACCTCATCCGTCGATGGCGGAGCGGTCTTTCGTGCTGGTGCCCCTCGCCGAGATTGCCCCCGACCTCGTTCACCCGGTTAGTAAGAAGAAAATTAAGGAAATGAGGGAAGAGATTAAGGAGAAGCAGGGCGTTCTCAAACTGGACTCTAAATAACATCTTTCAGAACGTCATTCCAGCGAAAGCTGGAATCCAGTGGTGGGGAGAAGGTGGTGTGGATTCTGGCCCTCGGGCTGAACTCGGGCTGAAGCCTGCGCCAGAATGACGATGATATAGAACGAGGTTTAGTTATGTACGAAATAACTGTCGAGAAGTATTTTGAAGCCGCCCACTATCTGCGTGGCTATCAGGGCAAGTGTGAAAAGACCCACGGCCACCGCTATAAAGTGGTGGTGAAAATCCAGGCTTTAAAACTGAACGAAATAGGCCTGGCCTACGATTTTACCGATGTGAAACGCCACCTGAAAGATATTATGGAACGCTACGACCATACCTGCCTGAATGATATATCGCCTTTTGATAAGATAAATCCTTCTGCGGAAAATATAGCGTCTACTATCTATAACGAACTTGAAGAAAAGCTCTCTACAGAATCCGTTTCCCTAATCGCCGTGGAAGCCTGGGAGTCCCCGGAACAGGGCGTCGCCTACCGCCCCGACTAGCCCTTCTCACCACCACCATGTCATTCTGAGGGAGTGCCGCGACCGCAAGAATCTCGTACCGTCCCTGTCATTCTGAGCGTATCGAAGAATCTCGGGGAGGAGTAGTGCTTCCCCTCAGTCGTTAGTCTTCTCCGGCGGCAACAGGTTCGGTATCCCGTCGTTAATGGGGTAATCATGGTTACACTTCCCGCACCGCAAAGAGCCTTTGATAACCTCCCCTTCTCTCTCCTCCGCCACCTTAAGCTCCATCTCTCCCTTGCACAACGGGCAGGCTAAGATATCCATTAGTGAGTGTTTCATGGTGGTATTATAGCATGGATTGAATGACTTTTATTTATTTAAGTAATCGACTTCTGACACGTTTATGCTTTTTAGATAAATACCAATATCTTGTAGTATTTCAAAGGTAATTTTCCTACCTTCCGCTATTAAATACCCGAATGAGCCAGTTGTATTCCAGAAGCCAATTAAACAGTATTTTCCAGGTGGAACATCTACGATAAGGAACACACCTGAACTAAGGGGTGATTGCCAGCTTGTGTTGAGTTCAATCTTCTCACCACGTATTGCACCGAGGAAAATATCACTTGGACGCGACTGTCCTTCTTCAAAAGTAAGAACACCTTTTACCTGTCCGCTAGGTAGATCCGGTAAGGTGGGCTCCGAACTACAAGCTGATATAAGAATAATAGAAATCGCCAGTACCAGTAGAATGACACCATATCCAGCTTTAAATATAGAGGCTCTACCTCCCTTTGTTAATTTCATGCAGTCCACCTCCTTATATGATGTCTTTCATAATATGAATCCATAAGCCTTCTTGCTCGGTGGCTAAGACCTCTGATATCGCACTTATCCGCTTAAACTAATTTGTTTTTCTGTTTGAACGATACAGGTTCATTATAGGGCCATCAATATTTTTGTCAAATTATATCTTACCCCCATCCACCCCTCGTTATTATCTATTCCCACCCATACCGCCCTCGCACCATCCGCGGCTTAGCCCGTAGTAAAAACCCTCGCCTTGCACGTCTGGAAATTTTACTGTAAAATAGGGGCAGTTTAGCTTCAAGGCAAGCTGATGATGATTAACCATCCGGTACTGGTACTGAACCAGAGCTACGAACCGCTAACGGTCTGCCGCGCCCGCCGCGCCGTCGTCCTCATGATACAGGGCAAGGCGGAGATGCTGGAGAACGGACTCGGTTATATACACACCATCAACGACACTATCGAGCTTCCCTCCGTCATTCGCCTCGCCCAGATGATACGCCGGCCCCGTCGTCAGAGAAAGATGACCCGCTTCGAGATATTCAATCGGGACAAATATACCTGTCAGTACTGCGGGGAGCAGAGTCGCCACCTCACCCTCGACCACGTCATACCGCGCTATCGCGGCGGCCAGCATACCTGGGAAAACGTCGTCAGCGCCTGTGTCGCCTGCAACCGCCATAAGGCCGGCAAGACACCCAAGGAAGCTCGTATGAAGCTCATCCGCCCGCCCGCGCCGCCCACCGGCAACCCCCTCTTCGTCGTCCCCTATCATTACCTCAACCAGCGGGACGAATGGCGTAAATATCTATATCAGTAGGACACCTGATTTTAATTCGTCATTCCCGCCCCGTATCGAAGTACGGGGTAAACTCCAGCGGGAATCCAGTCCTCCCAACCCCTCGTTTGTTATCTATTCCCACCCTGGCCGCCCTCGCGGCGTCAGCGGCCTAGCCCGAAAAGGCTTCCTGTCATTCTGAGCGTAGCGAAGAATCTCGGGGTAGGGTTGTGGGATACTCGCGTAAGTGGGAATACAGTCCTTTATTTCCCCAACTGATAACTGTATACTTAAAACTAATAACTAACCTCAACCAGCGGCAGTTCTACCGTTGCCTCGCTGTCCAGTTCCACCATCACCGTTTCCTTTAACGGATTGTTTCCTACCACCGTGGCTTCTCCCATACGTGTGGATACCCGCTGCCCGTTCTTGGGCATTTTCTCCTTCATGGCGCGGTATTGCTCTCCCTCGAAGGACAGGCAGCACATCAGTCGCCCGCAGGCCCCCGAGATTTTCATCGGGTTAAGCGGCAGGTCCTGCTCCTTGGCCATCTTTATGGAGACCGGATTAAACTCGGTCAGGAAGGTCGCACAGCAAAGGGGACGGCCGCACCTTCCGAAGCTGCCCAGCAGTTTTGCCTCGTCCCGGCTGCCCACCTGGCGTAATTCTACCCTTACCTTGAATTGGGCGGTCAGGCGGCGTACCAGTTCGCGGAAGTCCACCCTCTCTTCGGCGCTGAAAAGGAAGGTCAGACGACTGCTGTCAAGATTGTATTCGGCGGTGAGTAGTTTCATGGGTAATTCCAGCTCGTTTATCATCTTACCGCATTCAATCAGGGTTTCTTTCGCTTTGGCTTCGAGCTCCTCGGCCTTGGCGATATCCTCGGGCTCTGCCTTTCGCACAACCGGGCTCAGTTTATCCTTGGTCTCACTGTCCGTTATCTTTCCGGGTGCGATGACAACGCGTCCCAGTTCAATGCCCCGGCTTGTTTTAACCACGGCGTGGTCGCCGGCCTCCAGGGCGATGTCTCCCGCATCGAAGTAATATATTTTACCTGCTTTATTGAAACGTATCCCCGCGATATTAGCCATGTATCACACCACCTCTCTCCTCGTTTTGGGGTATATCGAGCATCAGGACCTCGAGGGCCAGTCTGGGATTAACGTTCTGCCGTAGTTGTGTCCCCGCCGCCCTGATACTTTCGATTGAGTCCCTTATTTCGGTCAGCCGGTAGCCCCCGGCTATTCCGGCTATTTCATCCTTACGGTTGATGTTGGTAATCATCTCGTCGCAATCCAGCTTGACCAATAACAGGTCGCGCCAGAAATCGAGCCACAGTTCCAGCATATCATAAACCGCCCCCCGGTTTTGACTGAACCGGGCGGCTACCTGGGCCATGAAGGCGAAACGCTCTTCATTATCGGCTTTTAATATACCGAGCAGCCTGTCTATTTCCTCTTCATGCTTCTGGAGCAGACCGTCATCATTAACCGCAGTTAATGCCCACCCCGGACACCCGTGGGAAAGTCCGGCGAAAAGCCTGGCGCGCTCCGGCTCGATATTATAATTTTCCGCCAGCACCCTGGCTTCCTCGGTGATTGACAGCGGCGGCATCTCCAGGCGCTGACAGCGCGAGACCACGGTACCCGGCAGTGATTTTTCATTCTCTGTGAGTAAGAGAAAAGTCACCTTATCCACCGGTTCTTCGAGGGTTTTCAGCAGGGAGTTGGCCGCCTCGATGGAAAGCAGTTCGGCGGTTTCGATAATGAATATTTTGTGCTTTCCTTCGAACGGCGGCAGGCTGGCCGAGTGCTGTATCTCTTTAATCTGGTCGATGCTGATAAGTTTGGCTTCCGCCTCATCTTCATTACGCGTGAGGCCGGTTACCCGTACGTCGGCGTGAGTGCCAGCGGCTATCTTTTTACAGGAAGCGCATTCGAGGCAGGGTTTCCCGGACGCGGCGCAGTTGAGCGCCTGGGCCAGATTTATCGCCAGGGTC
>CAYVPT010000222.1:0-4628 GCA_964453865.1 uncultured Dehalococcoidaceae bacterium | reverse complement strand
CTTCTTTTTTTAACCAATTCAAGGAAGCTCTCATAATTCATCGCAATCTCCTCCTAAAGCATGATTATTGTCGTAAGAGTCTAGTTTTCCCAGAATCTTAGTTCACGGTGTACTATCCCTCGGGCGGTTGAGTCTTTCCCCAGAATTTCGCCAGCGTTGGTAAAAAGTCCATGAGTTGCATCGTGCGGCCTCAGCTGTGGCTCTGGTACTGACCCTTGATAGTGAACTGACAAACTAGAGAACCCTGCATTTCTTGGGAACAACTTGCCTGTCACTTGTTGCCTTTATAGCACACACCATGAGCAAGTGTCAACTAGAAGAGGTATAGGTATGTTCCCTTCGGGGCTATGGGAACGAATTGACACGAGACGACTCTGGCCCTAGAATCCTGTAAGCGGTGTGCCTATAGCTCAGCGGACAAGGGCACCGGTCCTCGGTTTGTACGTGAGACAATGACAGCAAGGAGCAGCAATAAGACCATAGCAAGAAAAACGGCAATAACCGATGACAGCAGAAGTGGCTCATGAAACGCTGAGCACAAAATCTGAAATAATAGTTGTGTAATACTCTCTTACAGTTTTTCACAGCTGTCGCCGCTAGCTCTCTCGTGGAGATGATGAAATCATCAATTCATTTCTCCTGATAAATCCAGATATCCATGGTAGCTGCATTTTCTCCTGAGACTGTTTCAATCTGTATTGCTACAGCATCATCATTATAAGAGACCTTTGGGATAGAGGCTCGTCCAATAATAGGAGCGGCTGTATCCGATTGAATGGTATACCTTCCATCTGTTGTTGTCTTTTGGATTTCACCTAGGCATTATCTATGTCAACCGTGATGCTGTACTGCTTACTGGGGCAAGCCCGGTAGACTCAAATCCAAGGATGGTGTCGTGTTAACACTACCAGCCTGCACAAATCTCACCCTGAATCATGTGCGGAGTAGTAGCTGGACTTTGACAATCGTCGCAAAAGAGCATCTAGGGCGCAGTTGCAGGCACGATAATATCTATCTTGCACCACGCAGTGCCAGCACCACCGGCTCCAGGAATTCCCGCAACTTCACTTTCTCATCCGACATGAGAGGAAACAATATGACCTATTGAGTCCCCAGTGAGTTGGCTACCAGTCTGTTATACTGCTCTACTGTAATATTACAGTGATAGAAAAGGTCAAAGTATCTTGACACTTCTTGATATACATCGTATTGCGCAACATCCGGATAGAGCAGTTGTGCTAGCCATATCATACCCAGATACCGTTGTACGGAGGCTGGGAAGCCCATCCAGTTGTAAGGACTGTACGGGACCTCATAGTAGTGTCCGTTTTCAATCGCGGTAATATCTGCCCAATCGGTGTTGTCACCCACCATGCTGTAGATGCTATTGGGGGCAAAAAGAATGACATCTGGATTCCAGAGCATAATTTGCTCCAGGTCCACTTCGTTGCCGGTACCCCTGCTGGAAGGATTGTCTATGATAGCCAGGTTATTCGCCAGCAGATCGATTACTTCAGCGTGGTAGGAACCTCTGGCAATGACATTGATACCGGCATCGCCAAGACAGTACAGCAGGTTGGCTGTTTCGTTCTCAGCTACCTCGCTCATAATATTGAGAGTGTTGTAATAGACTTCGCCGCAATACTCCGCCAGGACTTCGGCTTCATTCTCGATGCGAAGAAGCTCGCCCAGTTTTCGGTAGGCGTCACCCATAGTGGCGGTATAGGCATCGATGTGGACAGTAGGGATGCCCGTTTGCTCCTGGAGATTGTCCATATCCTCCACCATATTGGCCTTGATTTCGCCGACATCGATGATGACCTGGGCGCCGGTTGCAATAATCTCTTCCAGGTTGAAGGTAACCTTGCCTCCATAGAGCTGACCGAGTATGGGAAGATTATAGTATTCTGTATCTATGAACTCTTCAGCTTCGGGGCTCCATGCCTCGGCAAGCCCCACGAGCTTATCCGGGCACAGTGCGAAAAGGACTATCTGGGTCAGCGGTCCGGAAAGAGCGACCTTGGTAATATTTGTGGAAACTTCCACGTCACGGCCTAAAGAATCGGTAAAGACAAAAGTCGTCGATTCGGGCGTATCGGCCGGTGCCGTACATGCGGCTGCCATAGTCATTATCAGACAGATGGCAACAAACAAAGCTAATGACTTCTTTTTCAAACTAATACTCCTTTTTTAAGTAAGTTGATATCCTGAAACGAGTTATTATTCATAACCTCAAACATCTATGCCAAAGTAACAGGGGTAAGAACCTTCTCCGCATCTAAGTTAACCTTCTTTCGTAAAACAAACTAGTTATTCAAACCCAGATTGATGGTGATTATCTTCGACAACTACGGTAGGGACACAAACACGTACCTTATCCTGAAAAAGGCTCTGCACTTTAATATCGACACCGTAAAGCTTCCTCATAAGTTCCTCGGTTACAATGTCGGATGGGGCACCGCTGGCCAAGACTTTACCGTTATAGAGCGCTAACACACGATCCGAGAACATGAAGGTCTGCTCCGGATTGTGCGTGGATTGGATAATCGTATAGCCGTCTCTGGCCAGGGATTTAATCTGGGTCAATACGAGGATCTGGTTGCCGAAATCCAGATTGGCGGTAGGCTCGTCCAGTATCAGTATCCTGGTCTGTTGCACCAGCGCCCTGGCGATCAGCACCAACTGGCGCTCGCCGCCGCTTATCTGGGTATAACCGCGATCCCTCAGGTGGGCAATCCCCAGCCGCTCCGCGGCCGCCTCGACCAGGACTGCCTGCTTCTTTCCCGGCACGGAGACAGACGAGACCTGATGTGAGGTGCCCATGAGCACCATATCGAACACGCTGAAATTAAAAGACGGGTAATGGCTTTGGGGGATATAGGCCACCAGCTGCGCCATTTCCTTGACTCCCAGTTCCCTGGTGTCATTGCCATTTATCTTAATCTGCCCTCTGAAGCCGTTTAACAGCCCCAGTATGCAGTAGAAGAGTGTGCTTTTTCCTACGCCATTCGGGCCTACCACGGAGAGCAACTGCCCCTCTTCGGCGGTAGCACTGACGTTATCCAGGATAAGCCTCTCACCGTAACTGAAGCTAATACCGGAAATCGTAATGCTCAATAGACCTCACCCCTCCTAGTGATCAGGTAGACGAAGAACGGTGCTCCAACGAAGGCAGTCAAAATTCCTATGGGTATTTCTGTCTGCAAGAGATTTCTCGAAACGTTATCTACAATAAGCATAAAGACGGCTCCGACCAGCATCGAGGCCGGCATAAGGTGCCGATAGTTGTTTCCCACAAGTCTCCTCGATAGATGAGGCACTACCAGCCCGACCCAGCCTATCATCCCACTGACTGACACGCTGGCAGCGGTCACCAGCGTGGCGCAGGTAATAATAAGCAAGCGCAACTGCGTCGAATTTATGCCCATCGTACGGGCTTCATCGTCGCCTAGAGTTAAGACATTAATCCTCCATCGCACAAGGAACATTGGAACCAGCCCTACCGCCATAGGAACCAGCACCATGGCTACAGTTTTCCTTGTCGCACCGGAAAGACTGCCCATAAGCCAATAAGTGATGGCCGGAAGCTCGTCGCTGGGATCTGCCACCAGCTTGATGAACAACGTGCCGGCGGCAAACAGCGAACTGACGATAATGCCCGAAAGGATTAGCCCCAGCAATTTGCTTCCCTTCGCCCTTTTACTGACGAGGTAAACAATCGCCACGGTCAGCAAACTGAAGAAAAAGGCGCTCAGCATGATCGTCAGGTAGTTGCCTTCATTAAGGATCGCTAGCGCCGCGCCGAACGCCGCGCCGGCGGTAGCTCCCAGAATATTCGGGGCCGCCATGGGGTTCTGGAAAATACCCTGGTAAGAAGCCCCGGCAGCCGAAAGGCAGCACCCTATCAGGCAGGCAAGCATAATCCGCGGCAGGCGCACATTGAATACGATTGTTTCCATCTGGTCTAACCAGAACTGTTTTATGGGGAATATCTTGGAGAAAATAATGCCGAAAAGCTCCGAAGGTGTGATAGGATATCGCCCCAGAAAAAAGGACAAGATAATGATGACAATCAGCGCAACACCTAGACCCAATATTATCGAAGAGTAGGAAAATCTTCCCCTTTTGTTCGACCTCTCCATGCTTGTCTCCACTGGATTGTCTGCAAAAAACCACAGGCTGCAATCCACTATCCCCTAACGAAAGGAATCTCCTTCATCTATGGGTAGTAGGATTACTTTCCGCCAGATTAAGGTCTCGCGGGTCTGTTCAGCACACCGAGAGCTAGGCAGACGCTGTCCTTAACATCGGGTGGTAATGGAGGGAGAACAAAGACAGGAAGATAGACAGTATAGTGGCAGGCGGTTCTAGAAGGAATTGCGCGCGTTACCGGACGAGCTATACTCATTCTTTCTCCTTTTCCACCCGGGAAGCAAGGCTGTTTCCAGCCATGCCGTCGAGACATTACATCTACCGGCTATCCACCATATCCTTCAGTTGAAGGGTTTAGATGAAACAGCTCCGGAGAAACTGAATTATGGGTAATATTATCACGGACGCTATATCGCTGTCAATAGCGGGAATACAGTTTACCGTATCCTGAAAAGGGAGGGCTTGATCAAGCAGGC
>CAYVPT010000221.1:0-4645 GCA_964453865.1 uncultured Dehalococcoidaceae bacterium | reverse complement strand
GTACGCGAAAACCACTACGAGAAATATTACCGTGACTCTGTGGAAGCGAAACAGGTCCTAGGCGGTGCGCATTATGGTTACTTTGTCACCTGCCGGCAGTTCTATGACCTGGACTTCTCTTCCTTCGGGCCAGGTAAGCTGCAAGACCCTACGAAAAGCAAATGATTAGCATTCCGTAAGGAGGGCCGGGAAAATGATAGAAGCTGTAAAAAGTAAAATCGTCGGGGAACTGGAAAAAATCGTCGGGAACGAATTTGTTTCCACCAACCAGGCTGACCTTTATATCTATTCCTACGACCTGACACCGGCGGAGTCGAAATGGCCGGATATAGTGGTACTGCCGCAATCGCTGGAAGAGGTAAGAGAGGTCCTGCGCCTGGCCAACAAGGAGAAAATCCCCATCATTCCCTATGTAGCCGGGGGGAATGTCGGCGGGTTGACCATACCCCTGCAAGGCGGTATCATACTTGACCTGAAGAGGATGAACCGTATCATAGAGGTCAGCGAGGTCGATATGTACGCCCTGGTCGAGCCCGGGGTGACCTTCGGGCAGATAAAGGCCTACCTGGACAAACACCACCCCACACTGAAATATACCTACGCTTTTTCACCCCCGGCCACCGGAGTCATATCAAATGCCCTCGCACAGGGACTCGATAATCTTTCCTTCCGCTACGGGGCGGCCTCGCACTGGGTCAGCGGACTGGAGGTGGCGCTGGCTACGGGAGAACTGGTGAAAATAGGCTCTTGTGCGGCCAGCAACACCTGGCAGGCCATCGCTCCCTTCCCCGAGACGGACGGCCTTTTCCTGGGGTGGCAGGGGACCACCGGCGTTATCACCAAGGCGGCGGTAAACCTCTGGCCCAATCCTAAACACAACAGCGCGGTCACCTTCATGGCCATGGACCTGGAAGGCTCTTACGAGATAATACAGGCGATAATACGGACCCGTATCCCCGACGACCTCATCGGGACATCATTTACTCTCAACAAAGCCGGAGTAGACGCCTACGAGCACCGGAAAATGTACCTCTATCCGGCCGTACACCGTACCGGCGATGAACCGGAGTTCGTCATTACGGCGGAGTTAACCGGGAATACCGAGAAAGAACTCAACGCCAAGATGGAGGCCGTCGGCGAGGCAGTCAAAGCAAAATGCGGTAAATACAAATACTCCGGGCCGGACACCGCGCCCAGTACCACGGCGGCTTTCCCCATGCAGGCGCTGGGAGTGCTCAGCTCCGGCGGCGGACTAATGTGGGTCGGCACTTACGGTCCGATGAGCCGGTGGCTGGAGACCATCAAGAAGGGCTGCGAGCTCCAAGACAAATACGATATCACCCGTACCTGCTACACGCGCATCATGAACGAGGGACACTTCGCCGGGCTGAGATGGATGCTCCCCTATGATAAAGAAGATCCCGCCCTGGTAAAGAGAATTAATGACCTGTGCGCGGAGCAGCTCGACCTGGTACTGGAAACGGGTTATATACCCTATAAGACGCCGGTCTGGGCGGTGAGAAGACTTGAAGAAAAGGTCAGCGCCGACTGGAAAAACGTGCACCGGCGTATCAAGGAAACGCTTGACCCGAACAACATCATGAATCCCGGTCGCTGGGGTATGCCCCGCGAATAGCTGATTTAAATTAGCAATACAGGAGAGAAAGATGGCTCTTAGCGATTTTAAAGAATGGCTCTACGGATGCACGCACTGCGGTACCTGTAAGGATGTCCTTAATATCTTTGCCCCCGCCTGCCCATCTGGAGAAAGATACCAGCTGGAGTCCTATTATCCTTCAGGTAGAATGCTGATAGCCAGGGGCGTTGCCGAAGGGGTGCTGAGCCTCGATGATGATGATATACGGGAAAGGCTGTACGCCTGTACCGGCTGTCTTTCCTGCGAACAGCAGTGCGGTGTCTACCATCACCAGCATATCTTCGAGATAATACAGGCTCTGCGGACGGAAGCCGTGACGCAGGGATACCTGAATCCTGCCTATATGGTTATGATAGAAAGCCTGAAAAAAGACGATAACGTCTTCGGGCAACCGAAAGCGGAACGCGGCAAATGGGCCGAGGGACTGGATATAAAGAACGCCGGACAGGAAAAGGCAGAGGTTGTTTATCATGCTGGTTGTCTTCTTTCCTTCGACTCAGAGCTATGGGAGGTACCCCGCAGCGCTGTCAAGCTCCTGAAAGCCGCCGGCATCGACCTGAGTATCATGGGCGTGGAGGAATCCTGCTGCGGCGGACGGGCTTATGAAATCGGCTACATGGGTGAGTTCACCAAATACGCCGAACATTTCATGGAAACCTTCACCTCGCTGGAGGTAAGTGAGGTGGTCACCTCCTGCTCGGACGGCTACAGCACTATGAAAAAGCTATACCCGGAAGTGAATATGTATATCAAGTACCAGACACGGCACATTACCGAATACCTCGATGAATTGATAAAAAATAAAAGACTGAATTTCACCAAAAAAGTGCCAATGAAGGTCACCTACCATGACCCCTGCCACCTGGGTAGGCACCTGGGCGATGACGGTATCTACGACGCGCCGCGGAATATTTTGAGTAAAATACCGGGAATCAAGCTTGCCGAGATGGAACGTAACCGTGAAAACGCCTGGTGCTGCGGGGCGGGAGCCGGCGTCAGCCAGGCTAACCCCGAACTGGCTTTGTGGACCGCCAACGAAAGACTCAAGGAAGCCGGAGAGACCGGCGCCGAGGCGCTGGTTACCGCCTGTCCCTGGTGCGAAAGGAATTTCAAGGACGCCGCTAAAGAGTACGGGGTGGATATCCAGATATACGACATCGCCGAAATTGCCTGCCGGGCGCTGTAAAAAGAGAGTGGTTGACCACAAGTATCATGAAGACAAACCGGCTGCTGGAAATAACCCTGATATTGCTGAACAAGGGAAATACCACCGCCAGGGAACTGGCTGACCGGTTCGGAGTCTCCACCAGAACCATATACCGTGATATCGATGAGCTTTCCGCGGCCGGCGTTCCGGTATATACCAACAAGGGCAGCGGCGGCGGTATATCGCTGCTGGAAAACTATGTCCTCAACCGGTCGCTCATAACCGAAAACGAAAGAGACAGCCTCCTCCTGGCCCTGAAAACTTTGAAGGCTACCCGGTATCCCGAAATCGATGCCATCCTGGAGAAAATCGGGGCACTATTCAGGAATACGGCACCGGCAGACTGGGTAAACATCGATTTCTCGCCCTGGGGCAGCGGTCCCAACGAGGAAAACAAATTCCTCGATATCAAGCGGGCTATCCTGAAAAACAAGGTTGTTACCTTTGACTATATCAACGCTGACGGCATCCTGAGTCATCGCAACCTGGAACCCATGCAGCTTTCTTTCAAGAGCCAGGCGTGGTATGTATGGGGTTACTGTAAAATGCGGCATGACTTCCGCACCTTCCGCATCTCCAGAATCAGGAACATGGTCGTCACCGATAACACGTTCACCCGTAGACCTCTGGACAGCGTCCAGCAAACAGAGCCTGCGGTGCCACCTAAAAAACCGGTCATCCTGAAACTGAGGTTTCAACCCCAGGACCTCTACCGGGTCTTTGACGATTATGATGAGGAACGCATTATACAAAATCCCGACGGCACCTATGATGTCACTGTCACTTTTGCGGAAGATGAGTGGGTCTACGGCTACATCATGTCCTTCGGCTGTTACGTAGAAGTGCTCGAACCGCAGCATATCAGAGATATCATCCGCGATAGAATAAAAAAAACCCTGAAATACTATGAAAAGTAGTCCTTAATATGACATACTGTTGTCCGATTTATGTGTTAGTATGAATAATACGCACTCAATAAATCGGGAGGCAAGAAACGTGGACGTAAAATACGTGGAAAAAGGCGAACCGGGCAAAACATGCGCCGACTGCAAGCATTTTCAGAACGAGGGCGATGGTATTGGTAAATGTTTCGGGCATGAGGTAGCCGCTCAAGGCAGCTGTAATCTCTTCGACCCGAAGTAATATTGTATTTATAAGGTTGTGACATGGGACCTAAATTAATCTCAAAAGAGGCCTTTCTGGTGGCCGGCGTTGCCGGAGCCGGGGATGAGACCGCTAAAGCCTGGGAAGCGTTTGAGAAAATTCATAAGATACATCCGTTAAGGAACCAGGTCGGTGAAGAAGGCTATGAAGTCCGCATGTATCCTGCCGAAGAACCGGGTAAAGTCCATGCAGGGGTGCATGTTAAAGACTCCAGCGTTCCGGCGGAATATAAGCTGTTTTTCCTCCCTGCCACAACTTATGCCGAATTTGAAATTTACCCGTCAAAAGGCTACGAAAGCAGCAACGCCGAAATGAGCAAGTGGCTGGCGGATAACACCGATACATATAAACAAGCCTCTCTGGATGGAATGCACTACGCTATCGAAGTGTATGATAAGAGATATAAAGGTGAAAAAGACCCGGCATCGGTAGTGGGTATTTTAGTCCCGATAATTAAAGTAGAACCCGGGTTCGATATGGCACAAATGGTTACAGGGCCAATGGAGGAATTTGCCGGTCGCATCGAGGAATTTGCCGGGGCGGAGGTAAGGCAGATAGTCATGAGGGGAAGTGCTGAGGCTATTGCCGCCCAAGACCCGGTAAAAGGAGCCTTATGG
>CAYVPT010000220.1:0-4653 GCA_964453865.1 uncultured Dehalococcoidaceae bacterium | reverse complement strand
TCAACCAGAGCTGTGGCGGATTGCTTCGCCTTATTCATTATCTGAGATGCTTTTAGCTGGGCTTCATTAGCAATCGTGGTACAATGCGTGTTGAGTTCAGCTTTGGTTTTTCTGGTCAGTTCATCAGTGGCTTTTTTCGCCTCATCGATTATCTGGGCTGCCTTGTGCTGGGCTTCAGCAATAATGGTGATGGATTTAGCTTCGGCTTCATTGGCCGCCTTTCCGGTTAGTCCTTTGGCGGCTTGCTCGGTATCACGTAAGAGTTTTTCCGCTGATTTCTGGGCATTGGCGGCAATCGTGGCCGCTCTGGTGTCGGCTTCATTTGCCGCTTTATTCGATATATCACGGGCGGCTTGTTCCGCGGCGTGAATAATTCGCCGTGCCTTTTGCTGGGCGTCAAAGACAATCATTGTGCTTGATTGCGGGCGTTCCGGTCTGGCTTTTACGGCCGGTTCCATGGTGGTCGGTCCGGTAGACTCGTTAGCTTGAAAGGTCTGGCGCTCGGTTTTTTCCCTGGTGACAGGTTTATCACCGGGAAATACGTAATTGCACCGTTTGCATTTAGGGCCGAAAACCGAAAGACCGCAGTTAGGACATATACGTAGACTTTTCATGGAGTACGCCTTTTACATGCACCTTTCTAGGTAAAACCCCGGGACATTATTGATTATTATAGCACCACACGGCAGTCAGATAAACATCTGGCGTATTGAATATTCCGTCGGGTATTGATTAAAAGTATGATTTACCGCTGAAACTGAATGCCGACTATTTACAACCCAGCAGCCGGTAAACGGCCACCGGTTCGGCTTTACCTTTAAACGTCTGTTTCTCCAGCGCCGTACACTCGGCGTGTTCCTTTATCTGCCGGTAGGTATCCGGGCCTATCCATACCTCGGTGCCCGGCGCCGCGCTGCATATACGCGAGGCCAGGTTGACGGCATCGCCGATAACGGTATATTCGGTGCGTCCTGAAGACCCAACGTTCCCGGCGACCACCTGCCCGGTGTTGACGCCGATGCCGAACTCCACCCTGGGCAGTGACGCGTCTTCCTCCTGTAGCCTGGCTACCTCCTGCTGAATTTCCCAGGCAGCCCTGGCCGCCAGGCGGGCGTGCTCTTCCTGGACCTGCGGGGCATTCCATACCGCCATTATAGCGTCGCCGGCGAATTTATTGACCATGCCGCTGTTTTGCAGGACCCTGTCGATGACGATGGCAAGGTAGGTGTTGAGCATATTGACGATGTCCTTTGGCGACATGCCCTCGCTCATACTGGTGAACCCGCGGATGTCTGCAAAGAGTATCGTGGCTTCCCGCTGTTCGCCGCCCAGTTGCAGGTTGCCGGCATCGGCCAGGTTGAGAATCTGGTCAGCAACCTGAGGTGAAACGTATCTCCCGAACAGGTCTTTGACAAAACGCTTATCCGACTGCTCCATAAGTATCATCGTGATGATACTACTGATGTAAGTTATCACCAGCAGTATCGGCGGGTAAACGAGGTTGAAAATATAGCCGCGGTCGAAGGCGAAAAAGCTGAAGCCAAGATACGCCACGAACAGTATTACTATCACCAGGCCGCCCCATTTCAACCTGAGACGGGGCAGGACCAGGGAGATGATGACGGTCAGGATGACCATTATCAGCAGGTGCGGGATGGTGCCGACCTCGGTAAGGAACCGGCTGAGGAGTATGGTGTCCATGGCCGCCGCCTGTATAAACACGCCGGGTGATTTCTCTGATGAGGTCGGTATTTCCCAGGTATCGAGTTCGCCGGTGGCCGTCATGCCGATGATAACAATTTTATTCCTGACTACCGAAGGGTCGAAGTCGCCGCGGATAACATCGCCGTAGGAGAGATAGGGCCGGCTCGCCGCTTCGGCGGAGTAGTTGATGCGAAGGTGGTAACCGCTGTCAACCGGTATATCGCGAGCCAGCAAATGCAGGGCGCCTTTCTCTCGTATGTACTCGTCGGGGAACTGCATGGAAAACAGGGAATGGAGTATCGCCAGGCTGAACGAGGGATAGTTCTGTCCGTCCCTGTCCCGGACTACCAGGGGCAGTCTCCGCACTTTGCCGTCGTTATCGGGAATAATATTCACGTGCCCGGTATTCCGCGCCACCTCCCTGAAAGGGGTTACCGGCAGCAGGATATCCTGGTAGGTAACGACCTTATCTATCTTTGGGAGGGGCTGGGTGCCGGCTACCGGCAGGACGACATTCCCGGCGCTTTCCATGGCCGCGGCCAGCAGCGGGTCGTCCGGTGAACTATCGGCAAAAAGAATGTCGAATCCGATAACCTTCGCCTTGGCTTCGGCTAGATTTTCGAGGGCCCGGGCGTGGAGGCTGCGGGACCAGCCGGACCATTTGCCGTAGGTCGTCAGGGTATCATCATCGATGCCGATAACAACGATATTCGGCGAGGGTGGTTCCGCCACGAAAAGCTGGTCGGAAAGCCACAACTGTATAAATGAAAATGGCTGTACCAGAAGGAAAAAAACGGTGAAAAGGAGTCCGATACCGAATATAACCAGGGTATGATGCCATAATTTACTCCGGTGCCGGCTGGTCCTTTTTTCTCGTATCGTTTTTGTGCCCGGCATTCTCCAAGCTGACTTTCTATATTATCCCCGACCGTCTGTCGGGCACCATTTTAACGTTAATAATCGAGATACACTGTGGCGGTATCCTCAGCGGTGACTACCCGCAGCAGTTCATCCTGTCCGGATACGACGGCGATATTCTCCAGGGGGCATTCGTCATCAGGGCTTATCGTATAAACGGCGGTGAACACCCATGTCTCTTCAATATCAAGGAGGCCGTCTTCATCGCTGTCACCGCCGGTGTAAGGTATAGGCCCCAATCGGTCATCAATTACAGATATACCAGATAGCGGCGTGTTGCCGGTATTGGTCACGTTGTAGGTGTAGGTGACGTTATCACCCACCGGAACATCATCCCAGGGGTCGGCGGTCTTGACCAGGGCTATGCCCGGCCTCAGTATGGAAACGCTGGCGGTATCCGAATCCGTGACTGTCTGTTCCAGGGCGTCCATGCCGGATACTTCGGCGGTATTTACCAGCAGGTCGGGGTCGTCGCCGCTGGCGGTATGGATAGCCGTAAATATCCATGTCTCGTCGGTATCAAGGAGGCCGCTTTTATTATCATCGCCACTATTCAGGGATATGATGCCCAGGCGGTCGTCCGTCACGGATACGTCCGAAAGGGACGTATTGCCGGTATTAAAAACGTAGTAAACATAGTTGATATCATCGTCCTCATGGACTGCTAGGGGGTCGGCAATCTTGGTGATAACGATGCCGGTGTCGGATTCGTCCGGCTCTATTGAAGTCGTAACTATTTCGGTATCAATCACGGTGACCGATGTGAATGTCAGGGCTGAGACTGTAGTGACGGCGATGAGTGGTGAAGGGTCGTTGGCACGTACCAGGTGCGTCGAGGTAAACACCCATATTTCGCTGGGGTCAAGTATGGAATCGCTGTTGCTATCACCGCTCTGATAGGTTACATCGCTGGTTATATCATTACTTACCGATATATTATCTAAGGCTAAATCGCCGGTATTACGCAGATAGTACGTATAGTAAATAATGTCACCCACGTGGGCTACCGACGGCGAGGCGAAAATGGTTACTTCCATCTTGCCCTGGGCCGCAACATATCCGCCGCCGCCCCCTCCTCCGCCACCGCCATTGCCGCCGTTACCGGGCGGTGGATTAATAGGCACCTCCGGCCCCGGTTTCTGACCCGGTATAATGGTGCGTTTCATACCCTCATGGATGATGTATTCCTCTCCGTCAACGATTACCCTGATGTCGCCGCTTACATTAGCTACGGTGGTTGTACCGTCATCTTCCACTGTAACGACCATGACGCTGCCGCGTACGGCGGCTATTGCCGCGGGTGTTTCGACCTCGTAGCGGGAAGCCGGGTCGGTAAGCTTCTTCACGCGGCTGATCGTCTTACCCAGCGATTGTACCAGGCGGATTGTCGTCGAGCCGTTATCGTCAATACCCAGCTCGGACATGGCTAATTCGGTTGACTGCTCCAGCTCGATGGTGCTCCCATCGAAAAAAGTAACCTCGGCGTGTGAACCCTTGGCTGACTTGACGATGTCACCGGGCTGGAGAGTCGTGCCTACCTCGGCCTTTTCCCATGTTTCCGTCCCGGCCTTTAATACGTAAACATCCCCGCCGATTATCGACAGAATGGTAAGGGGTGTGCTTGATGCGGCTGGAACTGGAGTCGGGGTCGGTGATAGTGTCGCCTCAGGTGTTGCCTCGGGTTTCGGTACCGGAATATCTGCAACCGTGCCTGTCGGCTCGGTGGTCGGCGTCGGTTCCGGTGTTGGTACCGGTTTCGGAGATAGCGTCACCTCCGGCAGCGGCGTCGACGCTGGTGGTGGTTCCTTTTCGGGACAACCGGTCAACAGCGTAGGTATAAGGACTAATAAAGCTATTAATAAAATAAGGTGTCTAGACATAATATTGTTATCTTCGGCGACGCATATTGTATCAGTTAAAGAGTTAAATATGCAAATGCGTCACTATTTTCAACTAATTAACCGCCCTATCCTGTTTGTTCCGGTATAGAAGGCTTGCCTCTATTGGCGTTTTCTGATATTCTATTGGCTG
>CAYVPT010000219.1:0-4683 GCA_964453865.1 uncultured Dehalococcoidaceae bacterium | reverse complement strand
CGCTGAAGGTAAACGTAGCACCGCAATCGGAGCATTGAAGGGACTTGTCCTGAAAACTCATTGGATGACCTCCTCTCTTAACAACTCAGTTAGAGCTCGGGTCATCCAATACTTAAGAAGATTCTGTGCGAACAGCTTTAGAGAAGCTTGTTATAACCTAAACTAGAACTTATTATAATTGTATCATAAATGGGATGATTTTACAATAACGGCCTATCTAAATGGCACTTCGGTAATTGACAGGGTTCAGAAATGAGACTATGCTTCAACTAAAGGACATGAATTTACCCGAGTATAAGCTGAATTTGACAAAGAACCGAAACGACGCGGCGTAAAGGGTAAGATGTGAAAGTCAGTTGATTATTGGGGATACGGGAGGCGAAGATGGTAAATCAGGGCGCGGACCGAAAATTTGTCAGGGACAGCACATCGCCGGTAACAAAACCGGAAAAATGCCCCAAGTGTAGCAGTATTAAGGTTACTTCATGCCCCGGCGGTGCCAGTCTGAAGGCAGTTCCCGGCATCTGGTGGATTTGCGACGACTGCAAACATCAATGGTAGTATCAACTATTTATACTCATATGTTTATTAGTGTATAGTTAAAATATAGTTCCATTTTAGGTTAATACGACCTTCTTAAAATCCCCTTATATTTCCGTCAAGTATTGGATGCCCCGTGAGCTTACCCCGTAATTAGTAGCACCGCTGGCTAGAGTCCAGCCGTTATTTCAACGTACTCCTTGGGGTAAGGTCTCCGAGGGAGTTGTGCGGCCTACTACTGCTCTAACGACTCCTGTCAGCAATGAAAACCACTGCAATTTTCACTCGGAATCACCGAAACTGAGAAATTCCAGCGGTATTCCATCAGGGTCCCGGACGTAGGAAAATGCGGCACCTTCCTTACCGGGCATGCGGTGCAGCTTCAGGAGAAATTCAAAACCCCCTTTTTCGAAATCGGCAACAATTTCAGGTACGTTTTTGCACATCATGGCGGTCTGCAGAAAACCGAAGTCACCCCATAACGTATAAGACGGGATGGACCTGCCCCGCGGCTCCATGACCTCGAAAAGCTCCACCATTCCCTCGCCTTTACTGGAGGCGAGAACACAGGAGCGGACCCCGGTCTGTTTCCCCCCGGAAACCTCATCGACCAGTCCGGAAAAACTATCGTGCGGCTTGATAAACACAGTATCGAAACCGGCGTATTTCTGGTAAAAAGAAACTGAACGTTTCAGGTCGGTAACGCTTATCCCCACCCAGCGTACCCCGCCGATTTTTTCATTAACCGGCAAATTCGCTCCGGAGACCATCTCGATGAGATTACCTTCGGGGTCCTTACAGTAAATGAAGTTATACGCTCCCCAGCCGGGAATCTCGACCGACTTCGGACCGGAACAAAAAGGGATGTCTTTCTTTAACTCTCCGTATACCTTTTTCACATCGTTGACGACGATGGTCATCTTGTTAGCCCCGATATCACCGTAGCGAAAGTCCCGGCGGATAGGGCGGGGAACAGGATTAATCATGTGAATAAACTCGACAATCATACCGCCGCCGTCATGGGAGAGCATGCTGACCGCGAATTCCGGTGTCACTCCCCGCATGATGCCGGCCATAATGTCATGCGGGCCGGCCGGAGGATCGACGATGTTAAATCCGAACCTGTCACTGTAAAACGATTTCATGGCCTCCAGGTCTGCCACCCCGAGAGCTACGTGATGTATCCCGGCTATTTCATACATTTTTAACCTCCTTGAGAATTACATAAAAAGCTTCCCGGCACGGAATCCAGACATTACCGGGTTGATGATATAAATAACAACCCTCATTAAACAACTATACCGGCTCATATTCCAAATCCCCAATGAAAATTATCGTGACGCGTGTTATTATAATACAAAATTCTTCATTCAGGGCTTCTCTGATTAAAGAATCATTAAAGATAATAGGAGGATTAACATGGGAGGCGCTACAAGTGCCGATGTTGTTGTAATCGGGTCAGGTGTTTCGGGTCTGGCGGCGGCATTAACCGCGGCGGAGGGAGGCGCCAGTGTCATCGTTTTTGAAAAGCAGCGCTCTCTCGGCGGTACTTCTAACTTTTTCCATGGCATCTTCGCCGCCGAAAGTGATATGCAGCGGGAAAGATTCATCACTTATAGTCGTGACGAAGCCTTTAAAAATGTCATGGAGTACAGTCACTGGCGGGCAAATCCCCGCCTGGTCAGGGCGGTTGTTGATGAGTCCGCGGCGACGGTCACCTGGTTACAGGAGCAGGGTGTTGAGTTTATCGATGCTATTAATAACTTACTTGATGCTCCCCGGACTTATCATGTCGTGAAGGGGGGTGGCGAAGCGGTAGTGAAAGAGCTGGCTATAAGGGTAAAAGAGAAGGGAGTCGCTATCAATCTCTCCGCACCGGTCAGTAAGATTCTCAAACAGGGAGATATCATCGATGGCGTCGTTGCGGAAGAAGACGGAGAGGAAATTCAGGTAAGCGCCGGAGCGGTTGTCATCGGCAGCGGTGGTTATGCCAATAATAAAGAATGGATTAAGAAGTACACGGGATGGGAGCTGGATGTCAACGTGGTACCGGTCGGCAATGTTGATAAAACGGGAGACGGCATCCGCATGGCTTATGAGGTCGGCGCCGATAGCGAAGGTCTCGGCGTCCTCGAGCTGTTTCGCGTCGGCCCCATGGGACCCGAATTCGCTATGAAGTCGCCCATCGAGTATGCGGTAGTCCAGCCAGACCTCTGGGTTGATAATCAGGGAGAGAGGTTTTGCGATGAAACTATCGGTTTTTACGAGACTTCCGTCGGCAATGCCAGCGCCCGGCAAGAGAGAGGCAGCAATTACAGTATTTTTGACAGCTCAACCGTAAAAAGGCTGGCGGAGAAAGGCATTGACAAGTCTCACGGTATTGATTTCCCCCCGGGGGCGCGGGTCCTCGACCTGGAGCGGGACCTGGCCAGGGCTATCGAAAAAGGAAGCACGGAGGTTTTCGCAGCCGATTCTATCCGGGAACTGGCTGAAAAGATAGGGATCGACCCGGTGAGATTGCAGGCGACTGTTGATGAATACAACCGGTCCTGCGAGAAAGGCCGCGATGAGCTTTTTGCCAAAGACCCGAAATACCTCAGGCCGATTAAAGGACCCCATTTCTATGCCGTCAGAGCGCAGACTGTCTTCCTGGGTACGCTCGGGGGTATAAAAATTAATCATAGAACCGAAGTTATCGACAAGAAAGACATGGTTATCCCCGGACTGTATGCCGTCGGTTTTGATGCCGGGGGATTGTACGGGGACAGTTATTGTATCAGGGATGCTTCGGGACTAAGCGCCGGTTTTGCGATTAACTCCGGGCGTATTGCCGGCCGGAATGCTTTGCGGTATCTTGGGAAATAGATAGAACTTCCATTTTAATTATTTAATATTCTTGATTCCGCAGAGTCGGGCAAGCTATAATACGGCAATTGCATTCAGTTCATTCCTAGTAACGGCATGACGGGGCGTTTATATTGAAACAACACGGGTGCAGGCACGGGCCGTACGATGACCGTGAAAGAAGGAAATGGCAGGACCCGGAAGCCGTTCTGTCCGGTATCGGCTTGAAGCCGGGGTTTACCTTCGCCGACATAGGGTGCGGCAGCGGTTTCTTCACCCTGCCGGCGGCCAGGATGGTCGGCGAAAGCGGTAAAGTATACGGACTGGACCCGAACGCCGTTTTAATAGAGGTCATAAGGCAGCAGTCCGCCGGAGAAGGTCTTAAGAACCTGCACCTTACCGTGGGGAGAGGCGAAGAATCGGTCATCTGCGAGTGGTGCGCCGATATTGTCTTTTTCGGGATAGCCCTTCACGATTTTCAAGACCCTTCCCGAGTCCTGGAAAACGCTAAAAAAATAATCAAGCCCACCGGCAGACTGGTCAATCTGGACTGGAAGAAAGAGCCGATGGAGCTGGGGCCTCCTCTGAGTATAAGGTTCGATACAGAAACGGCGGTACGCCTGATTAAAGCGGCCGGCTTCACGGTGGAAACAATCAGAGATAGCGGACCTTATCATTACCTGGTAATCGCCAGGCCGTAACGCCGGGTATTTCTGTTTACAGAGGGAAAACTCGTATGGCAGATTCACCGGCGACGGGGCACTGGTGCTCGCAGCCAGTGCAGTCACCAGTGATATTGTGAGTAGCCTCTAATTTTATGATATCAGATAGATACGGGAGAAACCACAATCCTATAGCCGGAATCAAGGGAACTGGCAATTATGCAGATAATACCGGGGTAGTGTTAGAATATATATAGAATATTTGAAGGAAAGCGGGGATGTTAAGAGGCGGCATACCCATCGGCAGACTTTTCGGGATAGCTTTAAGACTGAACTATTCATGGTTTATCGTCTTTATACTGATAACTTGGGCGCTGAGCGCCAGCTATTTCCCCTCGCAGTACCCGGAATGGAGCCTGCCCGTCAGGATAGTGGTTGGTTTTATAACCAGCCTGCTGTTCTTCGGCTCCGTTATGGCTCACGAGTTGATGCACAGCCTTGTCGCCCAGCGTAAAGGGATACCGGTACGTTCCATAACGCTGTTTATTTTCGGCGGCGTCTCCGAGATTTCCGAGGAGCCCAAGAAAGCCGGCGACGAATTCCGTATTGCGCTGGCCGGGCCGCTGACCAATCTGGT
>CAYVPT010000218.1:0-4685 GCA_964453865.1 uncultured Dehalococcoidaceae bacterium | reverse complement strand
TAAAGGGGCAACAAATGGCAAAGGGACATTATAACACTACGGGATAAGCCGCTAATAGTGCGAGGGCGGTTAGGGTGGGAATAGATAACATACTAGGGATGGGGTGGGGTCATTCCAGACCCGTATCGGGGTACGGGATAAACTCCGTCTGGAATCTATAAACCTCACCCCCTTAATCCCCCTCTCCGTGAACAGAGAGGGGGAAAGAACCTGAGAGATGGCTGGCGCCCCCTCTCGCGGCACCCTCCCCTTTTTAAGGGGTGGGGAGGAAATTAACTCAGGGACAGCAGGAGATGGTGCGAGGGCCCGTCTACGCCAAGGCTACGACGGATAAACGCCCTGGGTGGAAAAAGATAACAACGAGGGGCGGGGTGGGGGGCTAACCTTTCGAGAGCACCTCCCTCACCTTCTCGGCATATTCCTCGCTCTCTTTATCCCCCGTCACTATCTCTATCTGGTCGGCGGCTTTTACGCCCAGTCCCAGCTCCGCGGCGCGTTTTATCTGGTCCTGCTCAAAGATTTTTCCCTTGCTTACCTCCGGCGTGGTGCCCAGCAGGCGTAAAATCGCCACCCCCACGGCGTCGATAGCCACACGGTCGTTGCCCGCCAGCATTACGTCCGCCTTAACGCGCTTGCCCAGGTGCGGCCCACCTTCCACAAAAGCCTCCACGCCGTCCAGCACTATCAGGTCGGTCTCATACGCCATATTTATCTCGGCAATCATCTGCCGCTGGTACTCCGAGGTATGCAGCTCGTTCATATAGGGGTATTCCCCGGAGCCCGGGCCCAGTCCCGGCGGCACCATGCCCACCGAACACTTTAAAGACAGCGTGAAATGCCCGCCGAACTGGTGCGCCTTGAGGCAACACGTCTGCACGATGCACTCCGCCTCCCTATAAATCCTGGGGAAAAGAAAGCCGTCCTTCCAGTGACTGTCCTTGGGCTTTACCAGGACCCAGCCGTCTTTATCCATCGCCTGGAGGTCGACTATCTCAAAGCCGAGTTCTTTTGCCATGTGAAAAATGCCCTTCTTCTCCATGTTGTCCCGGGTGGTGGGCCCCGGCCCGCTCCGCTCCGCCAGCGTTATCTTCTCCGCGCCCATCTCCTTAAGTGCGATGATTAGCGAACGCAGGGTATCGGCATGGGTGGAACCCGGGGCGGGGTCGGCGGTATTAAAGTTGGGCTTGAGGACGACCGCTTTATCTTTTACCGGATTGATTTTCAGCAAATCGATGGCTTTTCTGACGCCATCGGCTCTATCACCGGTGCGGACCAGGCTTACCTGGCTCATGGCAGTCCCCTCTTTCCACAATATGAAATCGACTAATAGCTTATACAATCATGTTAAAATGCAGACATAGGGACTGTCAATGTTGAGATGTTTAGCTTTTTACCCTGTATCGGCTTATGATTCCGCCAAAAATCATGCCGACTTGTGCTGTAAAGCTTGACAAGGAGTTGCCCTGATAGAATAATTTGACCAGGATTCTGCTTGCGTTTCCGGGGGATAGGTTTTTAGTCTATGAGTATGGACAAAATCAGACGGTTATCAGTCAGCCTCAGTAAATGGGAATATACCGGCGTTGTTTTGTTGGTCCTGGTGGTGCTGGCGTTGCATTTGGCTATTATCCTGCATCCCCCTGATCTGGTTTTCGACGAGCAATATTACGTTCCCTCCGCCCAATACATCCTGCAGGGCCTGGGCACCGACCGCGTTGACCATCCCCCCCTTGGACAGCTTTTTATCGCCTCCGGTCTCTGGGTGTTCGGGGATAATCCCTTCGGGTGGCGCTTTTTTTCGGTCATATTCGGAATAATCGGTCTGGTATTTTTCTATCTCATCTGCCGCCAGCTCGACATTAGCCGTAAATATGCCTATCTGGCGACTTTTTTACTGGCTTTTGAGAATCTGAGTTTTATCCAGTCCGGTGTGGCCATGCTCGATGTTTTCAGTTTAACTTTTATGATGGCTTCGCTCTGGTTTTATCTGAGGAACCGTTATGCTTATTCCGGAGTAATGGCCGGTCTGGCGGCCCTGTCCAAGTTGACCGGTGCCCTGGTGGTTCTTATCATTATCCTGCACTGGTTGATAATCAATAGAAAAAGGCCCCTGAGTTTTTTAGCTCTGGTAGTATTGGCGCCGGCGACCTTTTTTCTGCTGTTGCCCCTGCTTGATTTTGCTGTCTGGCATCAATGGTTCAATCCTTTCCATCAAGTAGCGACTATGCTGGACATAAACGCCAGTGCCACTTTTGCCAATAACGCCTCCGTGATGCTCAGCCGCCCCTGGGAATGGTTATTGCGTCCGGTAATCCTGACTTACTGGGAGGAACCACATTATCTGGCTATGATCAGCCCGCCGGTGTGGGCGTTGATTATTCCGTCCGTACTTTTCCTTATCTACAGGGCGATTAAGGCTCATAGCGCATCGATTTTTGCGCTTGTCTGGTTTATTGGGGCTTATCTGGTCTGGATACCTATCAGCATTATTACCGACAGGACAAGCTACATCTATTACTTTTATCCTGCGGTCGGCGCGGTATGTATCGGCCTTTCGTCAATGGTTTCAAATCTGGATAGTTACGCCGGGAATTTGCCGGGACGCCGCTACAGGCGCGTGCTGGATATGGTATTGCCGGTCTATCTGTTGATTTGCCTGGGGGCTTTCGTTATTTTATCTCCGGTATCATACTGGTGGAAGACCCCGTTGTGTATTCTGGCTTATATTATTTCGCGGTACTGGGTGTCGGCGAAGCAGGACTACGGGACGCCGGAGGAAAAGCCGGTATCTGTCTGGTGATTTTTGTGTACAATCATCCAGATGAGTGCGCGGCTTACTGGTCCCTGGCTTCTCCCATGAACTGCAGGATAACCTGCCTAGACCGGGAGCGGTTATCGAATTCCACCAGGACTATCTGCTGGAACTGCCCCAGCGTCAGCCGCCTCCCCGCGATGGGTACTACCAGGGACTGCCCCAGCAATGAGGCGCGGACGTGGGAGAATCCGTTATTTTCTTCCCACTGGAACTTGTGCTCGTAGACGGCCTCCATAGGCACCAGGCGCGTCCACATTTTCTGAAAGTCGGCTACTAAACCGCGCTCGAATTCGATGGTGGCGATGGCCGCTGTCGTCGCCGCGATGAACACGGCCACTATCCCGTTGGCGACATAAACCTCTTCGACCTGTTTCTGTATCTGCGGCGTGATGTTTACAACAGACACGTACAGTCCGTTGGCCGGTACGCTCGTGTCCAGGTTAATTTTCCGGGTGACTATCATACCTCGTTCCCTGTCTCCGGAAACGAGGATACAACGTTAATACCGTTACAACAACGGGGTTATCCCCCAATTTTACCGGACTATTTTATCCTTTCCTGCACTTTCGCCCACGACGGCGTGATGAGGAAGCTCTCCTCCATGTTGTCGACCATTCTGACGAATTTACTCATGGGTGCGGCGAAAGTCAGCGTGTCCGCCGGCACGAAAGGCCGCGCCGAGATATCGAACATGCCGATACACGCTTTCGGGACCGGGGATTTTGTTTCTATGTAAGGGTACTGCACAATGCTGGCGCATCCGGAGCCGAACGGCGCGATGACCATGTTCTGTTCGGCTTCATCAAAGCTGGCCAGCGTGTAGAGTCCGGCGAGCACATCCGGCCTGGCGAAGAAGATGACCACCTCCGGGTTATCCCTGGTATCCAGATTGTCCCATCTCTTGAAGACAATGTACCGGCCGGGGGCTTTCATCACCGGCGCGTGCTTCTTCATGTACTCCTTGACCATCTCCGGGGTTTTCTTGTAGCGTTCACCTTCCAGCTTGCCGGGTATCCCGCAGGAGAGGAAGTACTCGAAGTCGGGCATGAGGTTTTCCGCGAAGCCGAGGTACTGCTTGCCCCCGGGGCATCCCACGGCGTCGACATCCAGCGCCAGCGATTCCCCATTCTGTACCTTGCCCATCGCCCCGATGACGCACCGCGGCAATGAGCCGGGTTTGGGCACCTCGGCGTGGCCTTCTTCATCGGTGTAATAGAAGGTGATGGGCAGTCCGGCGTTGTTAAAGTATTTTTCCCAGAGCGTCAAGAGTCTCTCCTTAAAGGATGCGTTCATTTCAATCACTCCCTTCATTCAGTTTCTTTTCATAGAAAACAAGGTCGTAAATACCGACCTTCCCGCGGCGTTTTTCCGCAAAGCCGCATTTTTCAAAGAGTCGCTGCGCCGGTGTATTATTGACGGTTGAATCAAGGCATAGCTCGGTATAGCCCAGTTCTCTTCCCAAGTCGATAAGCTTTAGGAGGATAGTCTGACCGTACCCCTGCCTTTGACAATCGCGGCGTACCCTGATACGTTTGATTTCACCACATGTCCCGGATGCTTGCTTGATAGCCCCCATCGCTACGATTTCATCCTCGTGAATACCTACCAGGAAATCCCCGCGGTTATTTATATAGACACCCTCGATGTCATCGAGGTCGTTATCGTGATAAGGGTCTGCCGCCGCTCCGAACTGAGCCAGTCCGGCGTAATGCAGTTCCTTAACGATTTCGTTGTCCTTTGGCTGATAGCGGCGTATTTTCAACATATATTACCCGAAGTTGTTAAGATAAAAAGCAGGTATACATCGAAGTTGCATATAACTTCGGGTTTACTATTATCAACTTTCCTACTTTCTGCCGTCAAGTTTCAT
>CAYVPT010000217.1:0-4742 GCA_964453865.1 uncultured Dehalococcoidaceae bacterium | reverse complement strand
CTCGCTGTTCGTTTTCTTTAACTGCTTTGCCATCAACATGGTATTGCAGTACAAGAAGGTGGGCCCCTGGCGGGATTACCTTTACGGCGAAAAGGTGTATATCCTTCTTAGTCTTACCGCCAAGGCGCTATTAGCCTGGCAGGTGTTCTTCCCGGTGCTGTTGCCTGCCTAGTTATTGAGCGGACTTCGCCAACGGCCATGAATTTACGGTTGACGTAAGTGGGGAGTGAGAAATGGGAATACAGGTGATAACCGACAGCACCGCTGACATGCCCGAAGGTCTGGCAGATGAACTTGGCATCAGGGTAGTGCCCATTTACCTGCGTTTTGGCGATAAGACCTACCGCGACGGCGTGGATATACACCGCGATGAGTTTTACTCGATGCTGGCATCTTCACCAGTCCATCCGGCTACATCACAACCCAACCCGGAGGATTTCACAGGGGTATATAAAGAATATTGTGACACAATCGATGGCATAGTATCCGTACACATATCATCCAAGATAAGCGGCACATATAACTCGGCAATGATGGCCAGAAAAACGTTGGAAAGCAAGTGCCCCATAGAGGTTATCGATTCCAAATTCAACTCGGCCGGTCTCGGGCTGGTAGTGATAGCGGCAGCCCGGCTGGCACAGTCCGGCGCCGGTTTTAATGAAGTCATAGAGGAGACACATAGACTCGTCAGTGAGGTCCGTATGTTCGGCATGTTTGAGACCATGAAATACCTAGCCCGAAGCGGAAGGGTGAATAAAACGATAGCGGCGGCATCACAATTCTTGAATGTGAAGCCTCTACTTACCTTCCGCGATGGGGAAATCGTCCGTGCCGGGCTGGTACGTACGATCAACAAAGGCAGGGACAAGATTTTTGAATTTGTGAAGAAAAATCTCCCGATAAGCGAACTTATCATAGTACACTGTCAGGTACCCGACCAGGCGAATCAATTAAAGCAACGCCTGAGTGAATTTATCAAGGAAGAAAATATATCTATAGCCGAACTCGGGGCCGGTTTGGGAGTTCATGGCGGCCCGGGTGTGCTGCTAGCAGCTATTAGAAAGGCTGAAGTATAGAAAAAAGGATGAGTATAATCATATGGGCACGCAACAGATAATTCTTCTCGTAATAAACGCAATCGGCGGTGCCGCCGTTATCGGCAGCTATGTTTTCGGGCTCAGCGGACAAACGGGCGGGGCGAATATTCTCTGGGGTGGCGTCCCTGAGAATATCAGGCCGGTATATGCTGTCTCGATGATTCTGTCTGCCCTGGGATACTTCGCATTTATTTATTTCATATTTTTCAGGCTCGTGCCCGGCGAAGTATCAATCGCCAGCCGATTCGGTTTCAGTCTGTTCTATGCCATATTTCTGGTCATCCTCATACCCTCGGCTTTATGGATGCCCTTTACCAACATGTACGTTGGTAACCCAAGTACAGGATTATGGATAGGTATACGTACTGTCCTGGCGCTGGTGGGTCTGGCCTCGATAGCTCTGGCATGGGCGCTTTTAAGCCTTGAGACAAAAACATCCGGCGTTTCTTACTGGCTGGCAGTGGCAGGCAGCGGCTACTTCGCCTTCCATACTGCAATTTTAGACGCTATAATCTGGGCCGCGCTGTTCAAATAGAATCAATTATAGAGGCTCTTCAAATTTATGCCCCTATTTTCTACTTGACAAATCTGATTCTTTTCAAATATAATTGCAAACAGGTGCAATAACAATGAGTTGCGTTACAACGTTAAAGGAAAAAGGCCTCAAGTTGACTCCGCAGCGTATGCTGATTGTAGATATAATCCACGAGGCCGACGGGCATCTTACCGCTGAGGAAATCATAAGACGTGTACAGACCCAGATGCCCGGTATCAATAAGTCCACCGTTTACCGCACGCTGGAACTCCTGGTGAAAGCCGGCTGCGTTTATAGAAGCGGTACCGGTGATGATTTCATCTATCACCACGCGGAAGAAGGGCATCATCATCACCTTATCTGCACCGGCTGTGGTAAAATTATCAACTGCGATGAGAATCTTTTCGCACCCTTGCAGAAATCTCTAAGGGAACAGTTCCGCTTTCACGCCGTCTTCAAACACATGGTCATGAGCGGGCTTTGCAGTAAATGTAGAACGAAAAATAACTAAAAGGAGAAAGAAGTCCTTGAAAAAATACGGAATTGTGTTCATAGCGGTCCTTATCCTGAGTTTACTGGCGGGTATTTTATTCAGCGGGTGTTCCTCGGAAGACTCGTCTAAGCTAAAGGTGGTTACCAGCATATCGCTGATTGCTCAAATAGTAGAACGAGTTGGTGGTGACCTAGTTGATGTTGTTAATATAATTCCCCCGGCACAGTGCCCGGGGCATTTCGATGTCAAGCCCGGCGATATTCAGAAGCTGGCCGATGCCGACCTCTTTTTGCTGGGTGGATGGCAGGGGGAGATGTTTTCTCAGAAACTAATCGACTCCGCCAATAATCCAGACCTTACCGTGGTTTCGCTCGATATACCAAGCAATCCTCAGAGTAATTGGATGGTACCTTCAGTCCAACAAGAGGTAACCAAAGGGGTAGCCGCAGCCTTGTCTCGGGTGGATGCTGCAAACAGCAGTGTTTATCAGGCCTCGGCGGATGAATATAAAAATACCATTGAGATTAAAGGAACTGAGATACAGAGTAGACTAGCTGGGCGAAACCTTGATAATGTTAATGTTATTTGCTCTGGTATGCAGGCTGCATTTCTTAACTGGGTTGGTCTCAATGTTGTCACCTTCTACGGCAGACCCGACTCACTTACCCCACAAGTGGTCAAAGAACTAGTGGACACGGGTAAAGCAGGAAATGTAACCTTGATTATTGATAACCTGCAAAGCGGCCAGGATGCCGGTGCAGGGCTGGCCGAGGAGTTGGGCTGTGCCAGAGTAATCCTCTCTAATTTCCCGGGCGGGTTCGATGATACCGAGACCTGGGAAAAAGCCATTGATAAGAATATCGAGTTGATACTGGATGCTATCGGAAATTGAGAAGCAACATGACCTATGATAAAAGCCTTAATACTCACACGATAGACATTGAAAATGCCGTCGTTTCTTACCGCGAGGATATCGCCCTCAGGGGTGTTTCTTTCAAGGTAAGCAACGGCGAGTTTATCGGTATCGTCGGACCCAACGGGGCCGGTAAGACCACCCTGCTGACTATCGTCAACGGTATGGGAAAGCTGATTCAGGGTAGGGTAAGCGTACTCGGCCATGCTCTGACTTCCGGTAACGGTCACTCCCTTAGAAAAAAAGTCGGCTACGTGGCGCAGGCGGAAAATATCGACCCCAGAATGCCGATGAACGTGCGCCAGGTAGCCATGATAGGAAGGTACGGTGTACTCGGCCTTTTCCACAATCCAGGCAAGACCGACTGGGAAATCGTTGATACGGCGCTGGAACTGGTGGGCATGACTCATCTCGCCCAAAGACCTATAGGACATCTTTCCGGTGGCGAACAGCAGCGGGTGGCTATCGCCCGGTGCCTGGCTCAGGAGCCGGAGATTTTTCTGCTGGATGAGCCGACAGCCTCTCTGGACTGGAAGGCTAAAACCGACATTATGGAGCTTGTCAAGCGTATCCACGACCTGAGAAAATTGACCACCCTCTTTGTTACCCACGATTTAAGCTCTCTTCCTGTTTCCTGTGACCGGATAGTATTAATGAAAGACGGGCTTATCTGGGATGAAGGCTTACCCCGAGAGCTTCTTACCAGCGATAAACTCGGTCAGCTTTATGATTTACCGATTACCGAGGTGGAAAAAAGACTCGGGGAGGCCGCGCTGGCCTGATATTCACAGGTTATAGTTAATGGACTTTTCTATATTAACCTACCCGTTCATGCAGAATGCGATTCTTTCCGCCTTCCTCGGCGGAATTGCCTGCTCTATTATCGGCGTTTTCGTGGTGTTGATGCATATGCCCTTTATCGGCGTATGCATGTCACACGCTGCTTTCGCCGGAGCGCTCCTGGGACAGTTGCTGGGATTCAATCCGATGATAGGGGCTTTTGCCTTTAGTCTCGGCGCGGCGGCGATAGTCGGTCCGCTGGCCGACCGCGGGGAGCTGAACCCGGAGACATCGATGGGAGTGATTTTTTCATTAATGCTCGGGCTGGCTTTCCTTTTTATGGGACTTATGTCCGGACCGAAATCCGCGGCTCTTGAGCTGCTGTGGGGCAGCATTCTGACCAATACCCGGAGCGACATAATCATCCTGGGAGTGGTGGCCATCCTGGTGGTAGGCATCGTATTCTTATTCTATAAGGAGATGCAGGCGACTATTTTCCAGCGGGATATGGCCCGGGCCGTTGGGATACCGGCGACATTGATGCTCTACAGTATCCTGTTTCTAACCGGCGCTACTATCACAGCATCGTTCAGCTCCATCGGCGGACTGCTTATTTTCAGCCTGATTCTCAATCCGGCGGCCGCGGCTTACCAGCTCACTTACAATATGAAACGTATGTTTTTCCTCTCGGCGGGTTTCGGCGTCCTGTCCACCTGGATGGGACTGCTGTTTTCCTATCTTTTCAATATTCCCAGCGGCGCCACTATAGTGGTGACTTCATCAGTGATTTTCCTCATTGCGGTTATCTTCTCTCCCAAGAGAAAAGTAAAGCGCTGGCAGAAGGAACCGTCAGGAGAGACGTCGGCGTGAGCAAAGATTTTTTTAACTCGAGGGCCGCTACCTGGGATGAAAACGTAGCGGAGA
>CAYVPT010000216.1:0-4746 GCA_964453865.1 uncultured Dehalococcoidaceae bacterium | reverse complement strand
AAACAGGTTTTGACGGCTCACAAATGGAGCAGGAAGGCTTGTGCACCTGGGAACAGCTTAAGGAGAAGAAGTACTACGTGGTACCTACCGACCCGGACTGGGAGAAAATCCCGGCGGGCATGATTGAGTTTTACGAAGAACCGGAAAAATGGCCCATGTCTACTCCCAGCGGTAAACTGGAATATTACTCTCAGAGACTGGCGGAGCACTTCCCGGATGACATTGAGCGACCGCCCGTACCGCACTGGATTGAAAACGGTGAAAGTCACGATGAAAGACTCTCCAGCGCGAGAGCCAAAAAGTATCCTCTGCTCTGTATATCCAACCACCCGAGATGGAGGGTACATGCCCAGCTCGATGACATTAACTGGTTCCATGAGATTGAAACGTGCAAAGTAAGAGGTCCGGATGGATATCTCTACGAGCCTGCCTGGCTTCACCCGTCAGAAGCCGAAAAGAGGGGCATAAAAAACGGTGACATGGTAGATATTTTTAACGAGAGAGGTCATGTTCTTGCCGGGGCTTATATCACGGAGAGAATCATGCCCGGTACTGTCTATATTGACCATGGCGCCAGGTACGACCCCATCGTTCCCGGTCAGCTGGACAGGGGAGGCGCTATCAATACCATCTGTCCGTATAACACCACCTCTAAGAACTGTGCCGGTATGGTCACTAGCGGCTTCCTGACCGAGGTAGTGCTGGCCGATATGGACGACCTGAGAAAGCAATACCCTGAGGCCTTTAACAGACCCTATGATCATGCTTCAGGACAGTGTATGGATAGGGTATTAGCTGACAGAGAATAATATAAAGAAGTCTATAGACCTTTTATAGATAGGAATGACTTGATAGCCGACAAATAACACACACTTAGATAGGCTGCCCGGCACAGCCACGCCTCCTTGATACATATAGTCATGTGGCACCAGGTCTCCAGGAAGCAGCTGCTAAGAAGTTTGATGAGGCTTTAAATATACCAAGTAATGCTAGATAAAGAAACTTTGTTGAAAATCTACCTGCAATTATCTAAAAGGGTCTCTTGGATCTATCCGTTTACCCCTTCCGTGAGGGTGTCTATGACATTCCCAACATAACACTCTGAGGTTTAACGGTATGTCGGGGTAGGCCATTTCTCTCATTTTTTCTCCGCCAAAGGCGTCATCTAATCTACTTGCAGGCGGATGGTGGTGCAATTCCCAACATCCTTCTTCATCACTATATTGTCTACCTCTTTTATCCCAATCTAGAATAGCACCACACCATTCACATCTACCACCAGCTTGATTGAAGCGAAATTCAGCCATTTCATCATCATTCATCCTATGCATCCTTCACCTCCCAATATTCACCTAATTGTATTATGGAAATTATTTCCGGTCAATACTTTTTCTGGTTAGCAATCCATTATCATAAACGAAAAATCCCCCAGAATCACTTTTCTGAATCGGGGGATTTTAGTCTCGGAAATTGGTAGCGGAGGTGGTATTGCGTTACTTGGCAACGGGTACGCTACGAACCAACTTAGCTAGTGGTATTTTTGCTCGGAGTAACAGGGCTTATATTGTATCTGGTGAGAATCAGGTTTTACCTCTCGTCTGGCGCTTGTTTTTTAAACAGGCTAGCTCAATTCTACTGATTCAAGTAATCTTCGACCTCTTTCCACCAAGTGTCTTACAGTATCGCTCTGGTTGCTTGAATAATAGCGTTTAGATGGTAGATTGAATTTGATGGCAATCTCATAATCAGTCATGCTGTTTTTGTCTTTCAATAGAGCACAGCGGACCGCCAAGCGGTCCGAGTAGTGAGCTTCTCTTCCTCGTCTCTTACGGCGTTCTTGTGGTCTACCTTTAAGTCCCTTGAGAATACCGTAAAGTTCATGACTAGAAGATGGGGAGATACTATCATACGTTTCCCAGGCGTGGAATGCTCCCGGGGCATCTCTGTCTTGAAGAACGGCAGGAATATTTGTGTTGTACTTAATGTCTTGAGGATGCCACAAGTGTACTTGCGAGAAGTCGAATTTGTCAGCATCAACTCCCGTGATCCCTTCGTCTGCAGTCCATACCGCGGGAGGATACATACGGTTGCTTGCATGCCTAAGGTCAATCTCGTAGTATTCCACGACTCTGCTATATCTGGACCAAAACCAATCCGGCATGCGAATTTCCCGGTAGGAACTAGAATCGTCAAAACTGTAATCGGAGATAACACAGCAAATCCAATAGACTTGCAATTGTATGCAGGGCATAAGTTCGAGCGCCCGCAACTCATTCTTCGATTTACTCCTGAGCTGACCCAGGGATAACAGCTCCCAGTCTGTATCAACGTCAAGCCATTGCAGGATGATCGATCGCCTCCATATCGCCCAATGGAATAGTGCTTGTTCAACCCGTTCAGCAATCCACATCGAATACTACAAAATGCGCATAATTCTGTGCGTATTTTCTGCTTTAGACCTATTCAAGCATACGGTTTATCATTGATTTTAACAAACGGGAAATATCAGCGATGGCTATTCTGGGGACGAAAGTGACTAAATTCAAGTCTCAAAAGTCAATATCTGACTTCAGTAAATTTGCCGTGACCTGTATCTACAACGACAAACCGCTTTCTTGTAGCGACCCTATGCTTCTCGAAATCATTAAGAGGGCAGTTCCACATGTTATCCAAAACCAATTGGTGCCCAGATTGGTTCCGGAGCGAAAAGGTGATGAGACGACTAAGACTTGACGACCAAGCAGATAAACTTTACGGCAAAGTGAAAAGTGATGATAGCTAATATTATTAGTCCCGGCGAAGGAATGTACTGTATGAGGATCCAGGGTACGTATCCTTCAATGATAGAACTAGATACCGGGAAATCTCCAATTATGGTGCATAAAAACTGGTACGAGAAGCTCTGGCAATAGAAGAATCTAGTCTGAAGATCTTATTTGGAAAATGAGGTGATTTTTACCACTATTTTGCCACGGGTGATTTGTTGAAAGACGACGTAAATATTGGACCAATCCCGAATAATATACTACCGCGTTCGGTACGGAAACCCGGCAGGCCGAGGGCTATTCCAGCAGAACTCGAACCTGTGTTGATTGAGTTATATCGTCTAGGATATGGGTATCGAGCCGTAGTCAGAATCCTTAGGAATGATTATTATATCAACCCGGATTTCAGCACGGTTACAAGAACACTGAAACGGCTAGGAATCATACCTTACCCTGGCCCACATCAGAATTGTCACCCGATTAACCAATATGATCTCCCTTGAATTGCTTATAGGAGGGAATATATTATGAAACTTAGAAGGCTATTCCACATCAAGAAAGCCCGGAAATATCCGATAAAGCGTGACAAAGAAGGTCTATCATTAAGAGCAAGGTGTTTCGAGCTGTTTGAACAGGGCAAAAGACCGGCTGAGGTCGCAAGAGAACTAAAGATGGAGGAGACAACAGCCTATCGGTATTTCCGCGACTGGAAGCGGCTTGGGCCGAATTTCGAAACGCAGTATGCCTACGTTAAGAGCCTCTTTATAAAGACGGCACCTGATAGAGATAGAAATATCGAAATTTTTGCCAAAGCTTGTGGGATTTCAAAAGAAGAATTCGGGGCTATTCTGTCCAGACCTCATGGTTTACGGAGGTTCTTGACCGGTCAACTCTATTGTCCAGTAAATGCGGATGCCGATCATAAACGGTATATCGCTTTAGAATTAGCCCTGTTGTTTTCAGATCACCTCATAAAATATAAAGGGAAATTCGAGGATATTTTCCTCGCACTTAAGCGTTATATGCATAAGGCCAAGAAATACCGCGAGGAAGAAGATGCTGCCATAGAAGAAGAGAACGAATTGATGAAATTCGTTCATGCTGTCCTCGTGGCAGATATGGAAAATGAACGGCAAGGTCGGGTGAAACCAGATACACTCTCCGAAGAAGAACGCAATGCCCTCATCAGGTTCGGTATAGAATCCGAGATGAAGAAAACGGAAATGTTTTACTGGCTCCGCATTGGCGTTCTCACAGCTACGGGATTAACAAGTGAGCAAGCCCGCGAAAAAATGTATCAAGAATTACTTGAAAAAGGTGATTTAAAAGGAGCAAAGATGATACGCGAATTTCAGGATAAAGTACACCCTGTGGGAAAAAACGACCAGTTGCCGCCACCATCACCTGATCAAACATCATCATCCACATAAAGATCCCTCCAAGAACGATGCCAGATTCTCGGAATATTATCTTCAGGAGTTATCTTCTGGCTCTGAGAGCTACATTTTTACTGGAAACGGGCCTGTAACCGCCTTTTCGATTAACATGCAGCGCTATTTTCTTGTCCGACCAGGAGACATCGATATCATATATAAGGGCATTTATCTGCCATATTCAAAGCAAAAGTATCCTAGTATATCTTCACCAATTCATCATGGGAGCGTATCAGTCTCAATTTGTGTTGTTAAGTGGACGCTATTTTCGCTTATAAACGCTGTATTTATGGTTTTTTATCCCTTAAGAAATGCTTAATGTATCTTGTCTGGCAAGATTATCCCGTTAAAAGGCCCCTTTACTGGCTATCATATGGATAACGGTCAGTTCTATAAGACAGTTGGACGGTAAATGCCGTCATTAACGTCAGCCTGGCATGCCTTCGTCACCATTAGTGCAACGTTTTTAAGGTTTAATACGAAAGAAAAGCGAGGACTATGCTACTATTCCAGCGTTTCTTAGATGATACCACACCATAAGCCGAAAG
>CAYVPT010000215.1:0-4768 GCA_964453865.1 uncultured Dehalococcoidaceae bacterium | reverse complement strand
AATTGTATCTTATCCTGGGATCAAGCCATCCGTAAGAGATATCCACCAGGAGGTTGATTATTATAACGATAGCTGCGATGATAAATACGCCTGCCTGGACGACAAGATAATCATGGGCAATTACCGATGACACTAACAGCCTCCCGAAGCCCGGGATATTAAAAACCGTCTCGATAAGAACTGAGCCGCCGAAAACCACGCGTACCTGCATCCCGAGCATGGTGATTACTGGAATCAGGCCGTTTTTAATCATGTGCCTTATCACGATGCTCCTCTCTCTCAATCCCTTCGCCCAGGCGGTGCGTATATAGTCCTGACGCACTACCTCCAGCATGCTCGAGCGGGTCTGCCGCGCTATTGATGAAAGGGAAAAGAAAGAAAGACAAAAAACGGGCATAATTAGTTGCATGGTGCTTTTCGAGAAATCGGTAAAAGGTGAAGTATAGCCCATTATGGGCAGCCAGTTTAGTTGCAGGCCGAAGAGATATATCATCAGGATGCCTACCCAGAATCCAGGTGCGGTTATCCCAATATTGGCTATAAATGTTAAAATAGAGTCGATTGCCTTACCTCGCCTCAAAGAACAAATCATGCCGAAGGCAATGCCAAAAAACGCGCCCATAGTGACGGCCAGTATCCCCAGGTACATAGTCGGCGGCATGCGTTCTAAAAGCAGGCTCTTCACTTCATCTTGGTAGAATATCGATTTTCCCATTTCGCCGCGGAAAACATTTATAATCCAGGTAAAATATTGTACTATGAGCGGCTTATCCAACCCGAACTCCGCCTTCGCTTCATTGAGCTTTGCAACATCCAGGGTGGAGATTTCCCCCTGGGAGAAGAAAAACAACAGCGGGTCGCCGGGCAGCAAATGCATGACCATAAACACGATGAACGAAAGCAACAGGAGCACTAATACACCCATGAGCAATCTTTTAAGAATATATGTTTGCATTCCTAATCACCAGTCGAGCTATAGCTTTTCTACATCATCCAATCTAAAGGTCAGGCTGGTGTCTTTCAGTAGAGCCATGCTGGTCTTCACCAGGTGAATAATCACAAATCCTTCATCCTCCATAACCCCAATAACGTCCCCTTCCGAATTAGCCAGTGGGTATCCCAGGGGTGAAGGCCAGTCTGCCCGCCCTTTAATTTTGACCATATCGCCTACTTTGATATTGCTCATGACACACCTTTCTGAAAAAATTGCGGATGGGTTAATAGCGCATAATGTCTTTATCGACGCTCTCCCTGGATAATAGGCCTATGGTGGCCGTACCGGCCTTGGTGATATAACCCCGCATGTTCTCGGCCCAGCAGGCAATATCAACCACGTGCTCTTCATTATCGGTAATGTACTTTTTTATCACCCTGCCCCGGCCAATGATCGTATCCCCAATGATATCATTCTCCATCCTGTCAAAAGCGGTTCTCTTTAAAAAGCCGTCATCCCCCATCCAGTTTGTTATCAAGCGGCCCAGAAGAGCCTCCCATAAGCTCATCATTGTGTAAGCTTGCGGGAAGCTTTGTAATTGAGCTACCCTGTCTGACAGATGGGTTTCAGAAGGGTTGTGCCAGACACCGGTTTCCGGATCCAATATCGGCACGTGGGGTGGAACGCCTTTTTTCTCCTCAACAGGAGTGGCTCCCAGGCTTGTCATGTCTAAGGCCTGCTCCCAGATATTGGTTGGGCCGTTAGTAACAGGTTGAAGTTCTTCACCGATCTTAACATCCTCCCACCAGCGTATTTTCGCTCCTCGTATTATCTCGTTATGACGCATATTATCTATAAAATCACATTCTTCCTGAGTATATTTATGTGGCTCTAATTTTGGTAAGGGCTTGATCGCTGGAATTGCCTGTTTTTGCTCTGCCGGCGCAACTATACAATACGCATTTTTTTTATGTTTAATGGCGACAAGCTCATCCTTCTGATTAAAATATTTTAACTGGTCATGGAGCAGGAAAATACGCGGTCCTTTCCCATCCGGATCCGTTTTATCTATGTGGTTATTGGGACCGCACCAAACCCGGAAAGAATCTCCCGGGCGTATCGGCTTGAAGAATTCCCAGTGCGGCAGATAAGTCCATATTACCGATTGGTCTTTCCCTGGTGCTCCGAAGCCCATCATGCCCCGGCCAATACCGACTTCAGGAGGTATCGGCCTGAAGTTTATCGGACCTTGAAAGGTAATAACCAGCTCAAAAAACGGCGGCGCTATGATAGATCCCCATCTGGTCTGCCGGGCGTATTTCTCATCCCGCCATAAAGGATTAGGGTCATGGATGCTCTTAGCCCTATTTAATATCAGGGCTTTAGTGGCAACCCGGACGGATACCGGATGAGAAATCTTGCCGGGGATAGGGTCGTCTCCCAGCCAACCGATCTCCTGTTCAACGATATCCCACTGTTCCAGCATCTGTTGCTCTTGTTTGGTGTAAATGCCCGGTAATACCATATTGCCACACCTCCTGATAAAAATACTCGTATCTACCCGGTTTATATCTTTGAGGGTACGCAACTATAATAAAAATAGGCCCTATCTATCCTGTTTAAATCCTATCGGGCCGCGCGCTAATCACTCGGGATAATAAAGATGTAAATCTTAATTATGATGTGTTTTTCGTTTTTAATTATCCTTTCGGTCAACCGCGTAAATCCTGTGGGTCGATGAAAAAGGTACAAACGCCCATTGACTTGAGCTATTTCCTCACTGCTTTGGCGGTAGACTCGTAACCGTTATCAGGAGCGGATATACTCCGGGATCTCCATGAAAAAAAGCAGATTAAGCAAACAGGCCAAGATATTCTTGCAGTACTCCATTCCCCTGGTGAATTATTGGGAAAACCCGCTGAGGGGTGCTGTTTTGCTGTGAGAACCACAGCAAAACAGCACTCAGGTACCAGACTCCTAAATTACCACCTTTTTATCCGCCAACTTTTTTCCCATGTTCAGAATGTTACTTACTTAGCCAGATATTCTCGGAATGCCAATTCATTGAATAGATTTTAAAGAAATCACAATCATGAACTTGATTTGAGTAACCCGTGACAAGCGTTTCCATATACATCGGGAAAAGCAGGCAGTAAGTGTCAATTGCCATCTTACTACATTCATCAATCGCTGCTTGTTTCGCAACCGGATCGGTCATTGATGTCAAACTTAAAACCTTGGCATCATAATCGGCAGGAATTAAAGCGCTGCATTTGTAGTATCCGGCCGCTGACGATAACCTGTCCCTGAACCAGTAAGATACTTCAAAACCGGATGCTGATGGAGGAAAATTAAAAGGAATCAGCCCGGTCCACCCATTACGGCGCAGGTCATTGGTTCCCGCCGAGTCCGTAAGCTTCAATTGGAGATTGACACCTATTGCTTTAAAATAACCTTGCATCAACGTATAAAGGTCCGTCTCATAGGAAGTTTGTCGATATGTTATTTGGGTATCGAACCCGTTGGGGTATCCCGCCTCCGTCAGCAATTGTTTAGCCTTTGCCGGGTTGTAAGGGTAACCTACAACTTTGGAATTGAAGGCGGGGTCCGTTGGTGATATTAATTGATTCGAAGGCAGGAAAAAGCCCATCCCTACGCTTTTAGCCAATACGGCGCTATCATAAGAATACGCTATTGCTTGGCGGACCTTGAGATTGTTATAGACTGAATCGGGATTAAGGCTGTCGCCGATCATGCTGATCTGCACCATTAACATCGGATTGAGAATGAATTTACCCGTAGCTTGTAAGTCAGCTGCATCGGCAAGCGGTAGGCCTCTCATTATTTGTGCGTCTCCAGCCTTAAAAGAAGCTAACATTACCATATTGTCAGCCACGAAAACGAATTCCAAACTATTAAGATAAGGTTTAGGTTTTTGCCAGTAGTCAGCGAACCTCTCATATTTAAGGGAAACGTCGCTCGTATATTTCACGAATTTAAAGGGACCTGTGCCCACCGGATGAAACTTGGTAGCGTCTACTCCCATAGCTTTGTAAGCCGTCGGCGATACCATCGGGGTATCACTATACGCCAGGCTGTTTAAAAGCCCGGAGTCATAAACTTTGGTATTTAAACGAATTGTATAGTCATCAACGACATCTATCGATGATACCTTCGATAAAGCCGGCATGCCGGCAGTTAAAACCAGATCAAGGCTGAATTTGGCAGCATCGGCATTAAAGTCTGTTCCGTCATGGAACTTGACGCCTTTCCTCAAGGTTAACGTGAGAGATTTGTAATCAGAACTCCATTGCCAGGCAGTAGCAAGGAATGGTTTTACATTCCCTAATTTATCCGGGTCAAACGTGAGGAGTTCTTCAAGAGCAGGTTGCCTGTAAGGGCCGTCATTGAAACCTCCTGGCTGTCCGGGTGCCCCGAGATTGGTAACTCCAGGGACGGTAAGTATTTTCAAGTCCCCGCCAGATTGCGGACCTGATGATGTTTGTGTTGTCGTAGCAGGAGCTTTTGTCGTGGTGGTAGCGGGAGCAGAAGTTGCTGGGGCAGAAGTTGTCGTGGCAACAGGCTTTGAAGAGGTCGTTGTAGTTGTTGAACTGGAGCAGCTAGTGAAGATTAAACCTGAAATTAATATAACGGATAAAAATATAAGAAGATACTTTTTCATTTTTAGTTATTCTCCCTTTACAAACTTAATGTAAACTGATGGAATATTCTCCTTTCCTTATATTCTCCTTTCTTGAAATTATGGAATATGTATATCACTGCTAACAGACTTCTTCTTGTTATAAGCGAAAATTCTATAAAAGTATTCTATAA
>CAYVPT010000214.1:0-4771 GCA_964453865.1 uncultured Dehalococcoidaceae bacterium | reverse complement strand
CGGCTTCAGCCATGATGGTTGTACCCATCATCATGGTTACCATTACCAGGATTGGCGAAAAACAGTTGGGTACTATATGGCGTATTAAGATACGCAGATTGCTGGCTCCCATAGCATGTTCTGCCATCACATAATCGGTCTCCTTGGCAACCAGCACCTGAGAGGTCATCATCCTCGCATATCCGGGTATCAGGCTGACACCGAGAGCGATGACAACATTTTTCAGGCCTCCCCCGAGCAATGCTGATATAGCCAATGCCAGTATCATCATTGGAATAGTCATCAACGTATCCATCAGCCTCATGATAACGGCGCCCACTACACCCCCGAAATAACCGGCAATTGCTCCCAGTATCACGCCGACTCCACCGGCAATAGCGACCACCAGCACACCCACAATCAGGGATATCTGTGAACCGTATATAAGGCGACTCAGGGTATCTCGACCGATCGCGTCCGTACCCAGCAGGTGCTTCGCGTTGGGTTGCTGCAAAGCTTCACTGAGGTTTCTCTCGAGGGGGTCATAGGGCGCGATTTGAGGAGCGAATATGGCGAGTACTACGAATATCATGATAACGATTGCACCGAACACGACCAGACCACGCCCCAGGAATACCCTGAAAAAGCGACTCCATTCATTGATGCGAGGCGGCGCTTCGTTTTCCGATGAGACTCCTATTCCTTCCGCCATATTGGAGAAACTCCCTTATCTGTACTGTACCCTGGGGTCGAGCCACCCGTAAGACAGGTCTACGAGCAGGTTAGTCAATAGCACTATGACCGCGAAAACCAGGACGACACCCTGGATTACCGGGTAGTCCGAGTTACCCATAGCCTCTACCGCCATCCTTCCCATGCCGGGGATAGCAAATACGGTCTCGATCAGGACCGAGCCGCCAACGATAGCGCTGATGCCCAGACCCAGGAAGACCATGATCGGTATCAGGCCGTTTTTCAAGCCGTGTTTGAAGACGACCCCTCGCTCTCTCAAGCCCTTGGACCAGGCCGTTCTAATATAGTCCTGCCGCATGACCTCAAGCATGCTTGACCGGGCCTGGCGTGCCACCCCTGCAAGGGAGGTAATGGCCAGGCACAAGACCGGCATGATAATTTGTCTGGTGTTCAGCCCGAAATCGGTAAAAGGGGAAGTATAGCCGAAGACGGGAAGCCACCTTAGTTTAAGGGCAAAGGCATACATCAGTATTACGCCCAGCCAGAAAACGGGTATGGTGATGCCGATGTTGGCCAGCGTGGTCGTCACGGTATCAATCCAGGTACCGCGTCTCACCGCAGCGATGATACCCAGGGGAACGCCGAGTAAGAAGCTGATTATCAGGGCCAGAATGCCGAGATGAAGAGTTATCGGCAGGCGTCTGAATAGCTCCTGGCGTATATCCGTGTTGGTGAGAATTGAAACCCCGAAATCCCCATGAAAAACTCCGTTCAGCCAGTCGAAATACTGCACGTACATGGGCTTGTCCAGGCCGTACTCGTGCCTGAGCTTGTCCAGCTGCATTTCCGTAGCCGTCTCTGACGCTGCTTTGGAGATAATCATGTATATAGGGTCTCCGGGCAGCAGGCGCATGACCGTGAAAACCAGGATGGTAATTAAAAAAAAGACGATTACGGACTGTATTAACCTGCGGATGATGAAGGCCGTCATTATTTGTATTTCTACCTTATAGAGATTTCATCGGGGAATAAGAACGTAGCGTATTTACTCCAATCTCATTTCCTGGAGTGATACAAAATCTGCCATTTACCGGACCATTCCGGCGATGGTTGATTAAGCCATCGCCGGAATGTATGAACTTTATCTTGTGATTTAACTTAATCGCTCATCCAGACTTTTTCGGCATCGAAGGCGCCCCACTGGCCATAAGTACCGAAGTTGATACCGTGGACTTTATCGGTGTAGGCATAGTTGTCGCCATGATGCTCGATAGGAGCCCACAGACACTGGTCGTATATATATCTGGCGGCTGCGTTGGTCTTATCAGAATCCTCCGGAATGGCCTGGCACGCTGCTAATACGAGTTCGGTTAATTCAGGCGACCTATCTATACTGTACATTTCGGTAACGCCCGGGCGGAAATACGACCACAGGAGACTGTTAAAGTCGGGAATCATTCCGGACCCGGCCACAAAGACACCGTCCCAGCCCTCCTGCCGCATTGTAGCCCACTGGCCAAACTGGACACCTACTATTTCGGCATCGATCCCGACGTCTGCCAGATCGGCCTGCATGGACTGGAGACCATCCTGGAAGTCCCAGACACCAGCGACAAGTGTGGTACTGAACCCTTCCGAATATCCAGCTTCTGCCAATAATTGCCTTGCTTTATCAGGGTCGTACGCACGGGGGACGACATCGTCTAGATACCCGCCCATGCCTTCAAGGGGGAATTGATATGCAACTTCCCAGTAACCGTATCCCAGAGTGTTTATGATGGGTTCCTTGTTAATGGCATATTCAAAGGCCTGACGTACTCTGGCATCGTGGAAGGGCGAATCTTCATCACGGCTGTTGAAGTTCATGGCTTCCATGCCCATATAGTTCTTCAGGACGTTAAAGCCGGCCTGTTTCAGGTCATTCATCGTTTTTGCATCTCTGGAGTGGGTACAATCACCCTGTCCCGCCTGCATGGCCATAACCTGGGTCACCGGGTCGGTAATAAACGTGCCTTCGATGGCATCAAGATAACCCACCTGGCCCCAATAGTCATCGAACCTTTCCAGCCTGATCTTGGTACCCTCCTCATAAGCAACCTGTTTATACGGGCCCGTTCCGCAGGCATGGAAGGCTGCATACGTATCGCCGTTCGCTTCCCAGAACGTCGGCGATGCTATCGCAACTCCGGCCACAGTGCCGAGATTGACATTCAAAGCTTCCGAGAAATTTACCTTGACCGTATGGTCATCGACAACATCGCAGCCTAAATAGTTGGCAGGCCCCCTCCCGGCATCGGCCCACTTTCCGAGGTTATACTTGACCGCAGCCGCATCGAAGTCTGTACCGTCATGGAACTTCACGCCTTCTCGCAGCTTGAAGGTGATCGATTTCCCATCAGTGGACACTTCATAGGAAGTAGCCAGTCTGTATTCGTACCCGCCCATGAATTTCGATTCCATCAATGATTCCATAGCCGCATCACCGTAGGCGCCCTCGCCCCCGAAGATTGCCACAGGCGTTCCCCAGCCGCCTCCGGGACCGGAGCTCCAGATTATTCGGAGGGTACCACCATATTGCGGTTCATCTGGAGAAGTGGTTGGAGTGGGGGTTGGTGTAGTGTTTGGTGTAGTGGTCGGTGTAGTGGTTGGTGTAGTAGTCGGGGTAGCGGTAGGTGTAGTAGTCGGGGTAGCGGTAGGTGTGGCGGTAGGTGTGGTGGTCTCTTCAGGTTCGCCACACGCAGATAATAGTAATGATACCAGCAAAACCATAGTGACGATTGGGATTATACAGTGTCTTCCTTTCACTGCTTTCTTCCTCCTTTAAGATTCTATGTTTACATCCAAATGAGTGCTGTACTTACAACATTTCATTATCAACCTCCTTTGAATGGTAACAATGGTATTAATTAGTCAGGTGATTTATTATTATCCCGTTCTTGACATCTTTTGTCAAGGCTAGAATCATCATTTCAGGTTCTGTTTAGTTAATAGAACACTTTATGTATTGTTGAAATATTTATCGCAATACGATTATAATTTTGATGAGTATTCTGTTCAGAATTATCATTATTTCGAATAGTCTTAGTACACCTGATAAAGCAATTTCATATACATTGTTATGTATTTCAGAATAGGTAAAATAGAAATTATTGTCGATATTATCTGGAGGTGATTATGAAGTACGAGAATTATATCATTACCAAGGCCCCACCTCCACATCCCGGATTTAAGGGAGCCCCCGGACTGAAACAAATACTCATGGTAAATGGTGAAATACTTAAAGGAGCCTTCCATGTGAACTGTGCCTGGATATCGCCCGGTCCAAATCCCGGTGTTTACGAGGCTCATGTTCATCCCCACGACGAGATTATTGGATTTATTGGAACCAATCCTGAAGACACGACCGACCTCGGAGGGGAAGCCGAATTATGGATTGATGATGAAAAATATACCATCACCGAGAGTTTTATGGCCTATTTCCCTAAGGGAATCAAGCACTGTCCGCTTACGGTCACCAATATCAAAAGACCTATTTTTCACTTTGATATACAATTAGCCGAGGGCAGACCGGTATTCCAGTGGATTAAAGACGGACCGGCACACTGATTGTATGTGTTTTACTAGATATTATCGCGTTGTACGAAAATACGAGAGGAGTTCACCCATACTCAATTCCCTTTATCAAAAGTTTTAAGGAACAGTAAATAAACAAAGACGTATTGAACCAGGTAGAAAAAAGAAAGGGTGAAAAACGATTGAAAAAGCGAAGCTGTTAAAAGTAGTTGGCGCCAGGAACGTAAGCTACGACCCGGCGACACTGGACGAATACGCAAAAGACATGAGTTTCGTTAATGCAATCAAGCCTGACTGCGTGGTCAAACCGAGAAATACCGATGATGTTGAGAAACTGGTAAAACTGGCGAGGGAGACTTTAACTCCACTGGTACCGGTTAGTTCTGGCCCTCCGCATTTCAAGGGTGATACCGTCCCCACTGCTGGCGGCGCTATTATCGTCGATTTAAGCGGCATGAAGAAAATTATCAGAGTGGACCGGCTCAACCGTGTGGCCATGGTCGAACCCGGAGTGACCGTCAGCGAG
>CAYVPT010000213.1:0-4820 GCA_964453865.1 uncultured Dehalococcoidaceae bacterium | reverse complement strand
GCTCCCACGCGCCGAGCAGGGCGCGATGTATCATGTAAGGACGGTGCTCCTGGCCGTCCGCTCCCACGTATACCATGTCGAAACGCTCCGGCAAATTAAAGTCGAACTGGATAGTGCTCAACTGCCACTCGCGTCCGATAGCGTCCTCAACTTTAAGGTCGATTTTAGGACCGTAGAAAACACCGCCCCCCTCATCGACATCATATTCGAGTTTGTTTTCATCGATGACCCGGCGCAGGGCTTCCTGGGCGTCCTGCCACATTTTGTCGGTCCCTATCCATTTTTCTGGTCTTGTCGAAAGATAGACCTTGTACTTTTCAAAGCCGAAACTCCGCAACATATATAAGGAAAACCGGAGCACCTCCGACATCTCGTCGTTCATCTGTTCCGGCGTGCAGATGATATGGGCATCGTCCTGGGTAAAACCGCGTACTCTCAGGAGACCGTGCAGTACCCCGCTGCGCTCGTAGCGGTAAACGGTGCCGAGTTCGGCCCATCGCAGAGGTAATTCGCGGTACGAACGCGTACGCGACTTGTAAGCGAGCATATGGAAAGGGCAGTTCATCGGCTTAAGGTAGTACTCCTGTTCGTCGATAGTGATGGGCGAATACATATTTTCCTTATAAAAGTCCAGGTGGCCGCTGGTCTGCCAGAGGTTGCTCAGGCCGATGTGCGGCGTGTAGAGTATCTCATAGCCGTTGGCGAAATGCTCCTGCTTCCAAAATTCCTCGATGGTGTTGCGGATGCGTCCGCCCTTGGGCGTATAGATAACCAGTCCGCCGCCGATTTCCTCCGGGATGATGAACAGGTCCAGTTCCCGGCCCAGCTTGCGGTGGTCGCGCTTTTTTGCCTCCTCCAGCCTGGCGAGGTAATCATCGAGTTCCTGCTGGCTTTCGAACGCCACGCCGTAGATACGCTGCAGCATGGCGTTACGCTCATCTCCGCGCCAGTACGCCCCGGCGATACTCGTCAGCTTAAAGGCTTTTATCTCCCCGGTGGAACTGACGTGGGGCCCGCGACATAAATCGGTGAAGTTACCCTGCTCGTAGACGGTGAGTTTATCATCGGTAATCTCCTCGATGAGTTCCAGTTTATAAGGCTGGTTGGCGAACAACTCTTTCGCCTCTTGTTTGGTGATTTCCCGGTGCGAAAAAGGCAGGTCGGCTTTGACTATCTCGCCCATCTTTTTTTCGATAACGGGCAGGTCGTCGGGCGTGAGTGTGCGCGGCAAATCGAAATCGTAATAAAAGCCATCGTCTATAGCCGGGCCGATGCCGAATTTGGCGTCCGGGAAGACGGACAGTATGGCTTCCGCCATGACATGAGAGGCGGAGTGCCGTATGGTTTCCAGTTTTTCTTCGGTGTTCATCAAGCCTATTATATCAGCGTTCAGCTAGGGACGCAATCACTGTCCGTTGACGGAATAAGGCGACGGCGCACCTTTTGGGTGCGCCGTCGTTCTTCAATATCCCTAACCAGTTTTTATGGCAGGCGCCACTTAGCCCATTTATCGCTGTCTACCTCTTTACCATAAGAGGCTTTGGGGGTGATGCCCCGGGCAATAAGCGCCGCCGCAATGGCTTTGGTGATATCCCCGGCGATGAAAGGTACCGCACCCACCATCAGCAGGCCGCCGAACGATACCGGCTCGCTTTTCACCAGGTTCATCCAGAACCCGAGGTGCAGCAGACCGGGACCGTAGATGAGGATAAAGTTGGCGAAAAGCATCAGCGCCAGCATGCTCAGGAAGCTGCGTGACCGCACGTATTTATCCGTGAAATATCCCAGGAAAAGCGCCGCCAGGATAAAGCCGACGATGTATCCGCCGGTAGGTCCGGCCAGGTAGGCCAGTCCGCCGTTCAGTCCCTGGAACCAGGGCACGCCGGCGACGCCGAGTCCGGTATAGATAGCTAGGCTGATACCGCCCCACCAGGTCCCCAGCATCACGCCGGCCAGCAGCACGCCGAAGGTCTGCCCCGTGAGAGGTACCGGACTCCAGGGCAGGTAGAATCTTAACTGTGCCAGCAGCCCGGTAAGTATGGCTACTCCCAGGGCCAGGGTTAGCTTTTTAGGTATACTCAGTTCGTAGCGCCAACGGAATACATCCAGTTTGGCCCGGTCGATTCTTGCCACTACTGTCATGTTTTCCTCCTGATTATGGTTTTTCCTGATAATTATGGTAGTTTTTTGGATTGGTTCATCGGTAAAGCGACTGTGTTTGCGTAATGATGTTACCGACTCGGTTTTTCGGTGCCCAGGATGGCGATTTCCATCTTCTGGCCGCACTTCGAGCAGGTGATATTGAGAGTAATCGGCTGCCGCATAACGCGTTCGGCGACGGCAGACACTATGGAATCGACGCTGTCCAGACGGCGGTCCAGCATGTCAAGGCGCTGACTGAGGCGGTCAATATCCTGCGTTAAATTTTCGGTGGATTTCTGTTCGTCCTGTTTCGCCAAAGCTGCCATCCTCTCCGGTAAGGTCAGCCTAATTATAAGTTGAGCGAAGGGAATATGTCAAAAAAGCTGAGCGTATTATAAAGGTTCTTGTCGGGTAGTATTACTTTCGGTTGATTATTTATATTTACTCTACTTATCTGCACTTCATCAAACGAAATATTTACGGATAATTAATTTGTTTTTAATGAATATTTATGCTCGGTATACCTTGGTAATAGTACAATTTAATCGTGCTAACAGAATCTAGTGGGCATAAAATCGCTCACGCCAATTCCGATAGAACAGAGACGCCGGTAGAGGTATTGATAGAATGGTAATGGTTTTTAATAGACTTAAACGACGGGCTTCACCCAAGAAAAACGGTGACAACAATATGGAGATGGAAGAATACCAGACGAGAATCGAACTCCTCTCTGAAATAGCCGAAGAAGCCGGTTCTATCACGGAAGTCTCGACACTGCTGGAAAGGATTTTAAAGGTCACCCGGCACACTCTCGGCACCACGGTCACCACTTTGTTTCTGAACGATGATAAAAAGAACGAGCTTCATTCGCCGTTTAGCGTTAGCAATTTTGATGGTTCTCCCCACCGGCGCGCCTCAGCCGTAGAACTGGCCGTCGCCAGATGGGTGGCCGGGAACGTTATACCGGTACTGGTCAATAATCTCGAAGCCGATGCCCGTTTTCAGCAAAAAGACGATGATACATCCGGTTCTACCGCCAGGTCAATAATCGCTGCACCGGTATTGCGAGGGAAAAGGGTCATCGGCGTTATCAGTTCAATCGATAAAAACAACGGCGATGATTTCACCGAGCGGGACTTCGAAGTGATAAAGGGTTTTGCCTCCACCGAAGCCCTGATTCTACTGGTATCTATGCAAATAACCGCCATTGAAAATTTCAGCAAGCTGGCACTGGACCAGGCCTTACTGGAAGGCTACCGAAGCACGGCGGAGGAACTGGCAAACACCGCTGATATCCAGGATTCTTTCGGATACGCCCATTCCCGGCGCTGCAAGGAATACGCGTTGCTGGCAGCTAATTGCCTCGACCTGCCGCCTCAGGAGATAAAAACTATTGAGTTCGGTGCTTTGCTGCATGATATCGGCAAAATAGGTATTGACAGCGATATACTATGCAAACCCGGCCCGCTTTCGGATAAGGAATGGAGTCTCATATACGAACATCCGCAGAAAGGGGCCGATATTCTATGTGACATTCCTTATCTGAAGGATGCCAGGAACATCGTTCTTTATCACCACGAGAGGTATGATGGCAAAGGATACCCGGAAAAGCTCGAGGGTGAGGATATACCCATCGGCGCTCGTATCGTAGCGGTGGCCAATGCCTTCGATTCAATGACTACCGAACACTCATACCGTGCGGCACTGAGTGTTGACGAAGCCATGACCGAGTTGATTAACGGTATCGGAACGCAGTTCTGTCCCCGGGCTACCGAGGCCTTTATTTCAGCTTTCAAGAAACGCGAAGGCCAGCTTCCTTTCCAGAGAAATCATGAGGACCTGAAGGCGATAGTGGAAGAGGAGGTCGAGGAGGAAGAGGTCGAGGAAATTACTATCCAGGCAGCTAAAAGTGACATGAACTTAACTATAGAAGAGGAAAGAGAAGCCAGGGAACAGCAGGCGAAGGCCGAAAAAGAAGCCAGGAAACAGCAGGCGAAGGCCGAGAAAGAAGCCAGGAAACAGCAGGCGAAGGCCGAGAAAGAAGCTAAAGAGCAGCAGGCTAAGGCTGAGAAAGAAGCCAAAGAGCAGCAGGCTAAGGCTGAGAAAGAAGCTATGGAACAACAGGTAAAGGCCGAGAAAGACAATGGCGAACAGCCGGTGAAAGTGGAAGAGGAAGATAGCGAACAACAGGCGAAGTCCGAAAAGGAAGCCAAGGAACAGCATGACAGGGATGAAGAAGAAGCTAAAGAACAGCAAATAATAGACAAAATAGAAGCCAAGAACAAGCAAGCCAGGGCAGAAGAAGAAACTAAAAAGAGCCAGCAACCGGCGTCAAGCCAGCCGGCTGTCAATGGCAGTACAGATACGGAAATGTTCCACGGAGAAATCCGGCTGAAAGTGCCCATCACGGATGATATCACCGCGGTCAGGAAATTCAGGAAAGAACTGCAAAAAATAGAAGACTTGAGAATCACCATGTTCGGCAGTTCCGAGGAAGCCGGCCACATGTTTGTACTATCGCTGGCCGAACCGGTGGCTTTAATAAACGCCGTTAGAGAAATACCTTCAGTTGAAAACGTCGGTAAAAAAGGTAAGGATATCCTGGTTACCCTGAGAAACGGCGATAGCTAAAACCCGGCAATTCAATGCCACCCCCACCCCCCCCCCTATAATAACAT
>CAYVPT010000212.1:0-4844 GCA_964453865.1 uncultured Dehalococcoidaceae bacterium | reverse complement strand
CGGCGCCGACATCGGCGCTCTTGGTAAAGATACCGCCGCCGGCTCTCAGGAACAGGGCTACCGACGACGCGCCGAAGGCAAATCCGAGCCACACGTGGCTGTCATCCCAGACAAAGGAAATGATAGCCAGTCCCAGCAGTCCCAGACCGACCACGCAGAAGCCCATCACCGCACCGCTGGAGAAGGCTATTTTCAGTCCACTAGCCCAGCTGTTCACCGCGGCGTGGGCGGTGCGGACATTAGCCTTGGTGGCGATATTCATACCCAGCCAGCCGGACAGCGCCGAGGTAACCGTGCCAGCCAGATAGGCTACGGCAACATAAGGCTTGGGGTCGATGAAAACGGCCAGGACTATAAATACCACTACCGTGAATATTCCTAACGTCAGGAACTCGCGGCGTAAAAAGGCCATGGCTCCCTGGCGGATGGCCTGGGATATAGATTTCATTTTAGGATTGCCTTCATCTTGCCGCAGGATGTTAGATGCCAGGTAGCCGACGAAAGCCAGCCCGAGAACCGCACCAGCTATGACCAGTAATTTATATACCCATTCATCCATGAGCATACCTCCGAAACAGCTTTGCTAAGGGTAAAAAGAAAAGGAGGTTAAAATGCCCCCCTTTAACTCAGCTACTACAGCTTTTTATAGGAACGATGTCTTTCCATGAGGTTTTACGCAGTTTATCACAATTTCGCCGGCAGGTCAATAAAAAAGTTTGGCTCTGTCTACATCTGGTTGATACGGTCAAGCCTCACCCCTGACCCCTCCCCAGCTGGATGCAATGGTAATAAACCACAGATATTCATAGCTGGAGAGGAGAGTTCAGGAGAGAGGGGGATAAAGGGGTAAGAATAAGAAATCAAACAAAACAAAATGGAAAAGATTTTTTAATAGATACCCAACTTTTTTCTGCTTTTTGCGTTATAATAGGCAGAGTAGTAACAGCCGAGGAGGTTGACATGAAAAAGCTCATATTAGGATTGCTAGTCATTATTCTCCTGGTGGGTACCGTAGCCTGTGGTCAGGCGGAAGCGCCGATGCCCACAGCAACACCGACCGCGAGACCGACGACTACCCCTGAATCACATACATATGGCCTCGAAAAATCGCCAATCTCTAATTTTTTTAATGGTAGCGAGTCAGCGGCTCCACCCGCGCCGATTACTGTAACCGCGATGCCACCCCCGGCAATTACTTTAGCCCCACCGGGCGCCGGATCTGTCCCCGCTCCGGTTATTATCTCGCCGGGGAGTGACTCAGGCTATAGCACCCAGTCGATACCATCCGAGCGTATGGTCATCAGGTCGGCTTACCTGGCGCTGGTCGTCGAGGATGTCGGCGCTTCCCTGGTGCAGATTACCAGTCTCGCTGATGCCTTCGGCGGCTTTGTCGTAAATTCGGATATACGTGAAGACAAGAACCGTCTCTACGCCAGTGTCAGCTTCAGGGTAGACTCGACCCGCTTTAATGAGGCTCTCCAGGCTTTACGGACGCTGGCTGTTGATATCAGGTCGGAATCGACCTCCGGCGATGATGTCACCGAGGAGTATGTCGACCTTAATGCTAAGCTGCGTAACCTGGAAGCCAGTGAGGCTCAATTGCTCGAGTTAATGAAACAGGCCGGCGATGTTAAAGAAATACTGGAAGTCCAGCGTGAGTTGACCGATACCAGGGGTGAAATCGAACAGATAAAAGGCCGCATGCAGTACCTGGAACAGAGCTCGGCTCTGGCTTTTATCAATGTATCTCTGGAACAGTCCAAGCTCACCGTCGAGTTCTTTGCGGACCCCAGGACGGTTAAGGAAGGGAAAAAGGTCCAGTTCGTCCCCACCGTCTCCGGCGGTTTCTCTCCTTACAGCTACGAATGGGACTTCGGCGATGGCGAGACCAGCACTGAGGGTGCCCCGACCCACGCTTACAATAGTGACGGCACCTATACGGTCCTTCTGAAATTAAAGGATGATGAAGGCAATACCGCTGATTATGAAAGGAAAGAGTATATCACGGTTCTTTCCAGCTGGGACAGCGGTAATGTCGCCAGCAGCGCCTGGAACGGACTTGTCGGGTTTTTCCACGTTATCTTCAATATCATTATCTGGCTGGGTATTTTCAGCCCGGTCTGGATAATCATCCTAGTGATTCTGTACTTTACCTGGTGGCGCAAGAGGAAGAAGCCATAATCCCCGTCCTGTCAATAAGCAAAGAGGGGGGCAATAGGCCCCCCTCTTTCTTTTATCTTTTATCCCCCCGCCCCTCGTAGGTTATCTATTCCCACCCAGGCCGCCCTCGTATCTTCTACGGCTTAGCCCGGTGGTTTTAAATCCCTCTCTCCCTCTCCCCTTACGAGGGGGAGAGGCTGTTTGTACCAGCCCATATATCTTTGCCCTTCATCAATCTGTCTCCCTCCTTCGTAAGGAGGGAATAAGGGAGAATCAATGTACTGCCCTCTTTATTTCCGTTTACTCCGTTATCTGCCCGTCGCGCATCTTAATAATCCACCGGGCGTTTTCGGCAATCTCCATGTTGTGGGTGACCATGATAATGGTCTGTCCCTCGGCGCTTAAACTGGCCAGCAATTGGCCTATTTTCAGTCCCTGTTGGCTGTCGAGGTTACCGGTCGGTTCGTCGGCCAGGATAAGCTGAGGATTCTTGGCGATGGCTCTGGCTATGGCCACCCTCTGGCGTTCGCCGCCGGACAGCTGTTTTGGTAAATGCTTCATCCGCTTGCCGAGTTCCACCTTTTCCAGTGCTTCCTCGGCCATTTTTCCGGCGCGGGTGCCTTTAATCCCGGCCAGCCGTAGCTGCAGGGCTACGTTCTCTCTGGCGCTGAGGGTGGGCATGAGATTGAATGTCTGGAATATAAACCCGATATCCCGGGAGCGGATACGCGTCAGGGCGTTATCCCCCATCTCGGATACGTCATTTCCATTGAAAAAGATACGGCCTTCGGTAGGCCTGTCCAGGCAGCCGAGCAGGTGCAGGAGCGTGGACTTGCCGCAGCCGGACGGCCCGACGATGGCGAAAAAGTCTCCCGTCGCCACGGTAAGGTTGATGCCCCTCAGCGCCGGCACCTCCACCTCGTCCAGTTGATAGGTTTTCTTCAGACCTTCGGCCCGTATTATATCATTCATATCTAAGCGCCTCGATGGGATTGATTCTGGTAGCCCGGTAAGCGGGTATTATTGAGGCTATACCCGCCAGTATCACCACCGTTATTATTATCTCTACCAGACCCCAGGCGTCAATTATTTCCCTTAGTCCGTACCCGATGGCTGCGTCTATAATATACGCGATGGGTATTGATAAGATGCTGCCGATGAAACCGAGCAGTACCGCTTCGAGGAGTATGGTACGCAGCACCAGCCAGCGAGACGCTCCGATAGCCCGTAATGTTCCTATCTCTTTGGTACGTTCCGCCACAGCCATAATCATGACTATCAGGACGACGACGGCAGCAACGATGTAGACCGTGTAGTTTATCATGTTAAAGAAGAACCTCTCCTGCCCCAGTATCGTATCCAGGTTCTCGGCTATTTCTTCCTGGGTGAGTACGGTTACCTTGGGGTGGCTGCTGCGTATGTTTTCCCCCAGGCTGCCGATGGTATCCAGCCTGGGGGAAGTAATCAGCACCGCCGAGATAGACCCTAATTGACCAAGTATGTTTTGAGCCGTCTTGATGGGAATCAGGACGATGTTAGCGGTAAGCCTGTCCGCTAACTCGTCGCCCGCTACCAGGCCAACGACGCGTACAGACTCACCGACGATTACAATATCATCGCCTATTTCAGGATGCCCGAAAAAACCACCGGCCATCGGCCCCAGGATTACCTCATAGGCATCGGGGCTGCTGAAGGCAAGCACGCCGGCTTCGACTACCGCTTCTTCACTAACGTAAGCGTTTATTTTGTCGCCTTCTATACCCACCAGCAGGGCTTCCGGGGGTGCATTGGGATAGGGGGGCGGTGCCAGCTGGGAGAACAGCAGCGGCGTGGTCAGCGCTGTATCGATATCACCGGAGACCTCCTCGATGATTTTCCTGCCTTCCGCTTCTTTAAGGATGCTGTTTACCGGCGGGAACTCCTGTCCGGCGATACCGGCGGTCGTTTGCGAGCGGACGTATATCTGGCCGGCGCCGGAGTACTTGGCCAGTTCGCTCTGCATGCTCCGTTCGGTGAAGTCAACGATAGTGGTCATCATGATGACCAGTTCCAGCGCCACGGCGATGCCTAAAATCGTTAGAATAGTGCGCATCTTGCGCGTCCACATATTCTTCCAGGCAATATCGATCATTCTTAACTCCGGGGACTATCTAGACCGGTAGCCGCTTCAGGATATCCTCCCGGCTCATCCCTTCGACGGCGATGGCTTTGTGGCGACTGTTTTCGCCTCTGATAATAGCGATGGCCGTTTTTCTCACTCCCAGCGCCCGGCTGATAAAAGCTATGAGCTCCCGGTTGGCTTTCCCCCGTTCCGGCGGGGCGGCGATTCGCACCTGGAGAATCCCGCTGCTGAGACCCGCTATCTCGTTCCGGCTGGCGTTGGGAGTAACCTTTAACAGGAGCCAGTGGTTATTGGCACGATTATTATCGTTCAAATCGATATTCTGTTTACAGGTGATATCAGGTTGTTAATCTACACTCTCTCCGCTTCCCACCGACATGGCGATGGAGCCCAGCAGCAGGATTGCCGCTACCAGGAACCAGAAAATGTATTCTCCGTCACCGAGTTTGCTGATAATCGGGTCATCGAGAACATCCAGGGCTGTAATGACACCCATGATACCGCTGAGACCGCCGATGCCGCCCAGGATTGCCGCAAATATCCCCATCTGTTTCCCTCCTTA
>CAYVPT010000211.1:0-4857 GCA_964453865.1 uncultured Dehalococcoidaceae bacterium | reverse complement strand
AAATGTACGAAGGACCGGAACCTGAATACGCTGACGATGAGCATGTAACAGCCGACGCTACGGCGCCGTTCCAGATTAACTGCGCTTTCTGCGACGGGACGGGAGTACATCCCGGTACCATGAATTCACTGACCCACCACCCCTGCCCGGCCTGCCGGGGCAAGGGCGTCATCTACTTTCACACCGGCCGCGAGAACTTCCACACCTGCTCACAATGTGACGGCTCCGGCAGACAATTAGGCCAAACACTACCCGAGCCTTGCGAAGCCTGCGGCGGGAGCGGGATGATAAAAACCGGATAAAATGGAGAGGTAAATAATAATGGGGCGTTTAAGAGGGGTGAAACCCCCCTTTCTATTCATTCCCCCTCAAACAACATGGAAACCGGGCTTAAAGGATAATACCTTTTGAGGGGGATAAAGGGGGAGTATATATACCGTCCCCCCAATATAAATATCCCCCGTCTATGCCCCCTGCCCCATGCTGAATAATTCCATGGCGGAAACGTTGGGAATGTGCTCGGGCGGTCTGACCAGCTCCAGCGTCAATGCCCCCTTCGGGCACTTGACCACGCAGGCGCCGCATCCCAGGCAGTGTTCGTTGATAATCCTCGACTTGGGCTTTTCGGAGCCGGGAACCGGTACCATTTCTATGGCATCGAACTTACAGCGCTGACGCATGTCTCGCAGCCAACGCAAAGCTCCTGGTCCACCACGGGCGGTAGCGACTGGGCGTAAGTATCTCCCAGATGGTGCCCTCGCCCCGGTGTAGCATCGGGTTGATGACCATGCAGCAGTCATCACAGCAGTTACAGAACAGGTCCCCATGCGAGGTATTGAGAGGTATGTGTACCAGTCCCAGGTCCTCGCAGTTATCTATTGTTGCCAGGGCTTCTTCAAAGGTTACGTCCTTGGGAGGTTTGATAAATTCACCTGGTTCGTTGCTACGGGCTCGTTCGGTGGGGTACTGCACCTGGAGACATACGTCTATCGGGCTGTCACATTTACGCCACAGTCCCCGGCAGCCGCACATCATAAAGGTGCTGCGTACCGATCTCTTGAGTATCTGCTCCATGTCCTCGTACCACAGGATTTGCTCCGGTTTGATATTGGGGCTGGCGCGGAGAGCCTTATAAGCCGGTACCACCCGGTGCGCCCCCGGCGCCCCTTTCTTCTTACGCTCGATGAAACCGTCCACCAGGATATCCCGCCATTCCTCGAAAAAGAAATCGCCCCACATCGGGTAGACTTTATCTCTCAGGTCTTTATCTATCCAACCGATGGCTCCGTGGTGGAACATTACGATATTTCCGGGAGAAACGTAGGCCGGGCCGGCCCGGCGGATTACCTGTCTCCTTTCCATGTCATCGAGGATTGGCTGAAGTGCCTTTTCGTCGGTATTAAGTTTTACCGCTATGTCTTACGCCGAGGTAGGCACCGGTACCAGCAGTAGTATTCGGGCTTCCTCCGGACTCATCATAGCCTTCAGTATTCTGGGGAAATATTTGGAGCCCGGCGCGCCCAGTTTCTCCGAAAGCTCATCAAATACATCGTTTTTCTGCATCATTTTTCCTCCAATATGATCCAGTTAACGGCTAATCGTCATAGGGTTCCGGCGGCGGTGGCTGCATAACGTTAATCCGGTACCGGCTGTACGGCATGAAATAGGTAGTGGGCTTATCGGGGATATTTTCCGGCGACCCGGCAATACTGGCGCCGACCGGTTCGTCTATCCATCCCTTTTCATAGTCACACATGAAAGTCAGGCGGTAAGCGAACTTGAAGATTTTCCACTCCCCGTCCTCTTTAACATACTCCATGTCATACTTGCCGAGGCAAAGGAACTGCTTGGCAAAAGCGCCCCCGACGAAGCTGCAAAAGCCGTGGGAATGCCAGACGCTCCTGGCTTTAGTGCGGGCACGGTTAATCTCGATAACGGGATTTACCGTCATGTGCAGGGCGAGGTTTCCGGGCGACCTTGATCTCTTGTCGCTGAACACCGTGCTCCAGAACCGGGTAATACTTTCGATGCCTTCATAGACGCCGCTATCCTCTATTTCCATATTGACGCCCGGCGTCTTTTGGGCGAAAAGCTTGGGCACTTCGGACATCCTGCCGATGTGGTACAGGTGGGCATAGCGCGACTGCAGCTTCCATATCTCTACGTAGTCCCTGGCCCAGGCGTTCTCTTCGACCTGTTTTTTCAGGCTGGTCACCTCGGCTTCTAGTTGTTCCAGAGTCATTGCCATATTAAACCTCCTATAGAACATTTATCTTTAGTTATACTATGACCTAATTCCATATCATTAGCAAACATTTTGCGCAATCATATAAGTATCTGGCATAATACGTTACATCAACTATAATTTGCGTGATAATCACATTCTGGCCGGTCATGTTATATATCTTATATACATTATTTATACATATATTGATATACCCGGTGCGAAAGTACTAGATTGATTACTATCCGGCTATAAAAAAGTTTTTTCACCCATACCTCATAAAATACTCAAGGAGAGTACCGAAATGAGTTCTCGTCTTCAGGAAAATACTGGCAATATCAAAGCAAACCTGGTGATTGTCGGCGGCGGAGGCGCCGGGCTGGCCGCCGCGCTGGCTGCCGCAGAAAAGGGGCTCAGAAATATCGTCGTGCTTGAGAAACGGAGTGCTACCGGAGGTACCTCGGCGATGGCTTCCGGGATATTTGCCGCCGACAGCCCCACCCAAAAACGCCAGGCGATTATCGCCCGGAAGGACGACTTATTTAAAAGAATGATGGACTGGACACACCTTACGGCGAATCCGAGGATTATACGCGCCTTTATTAACAGGTCGGGAGAAACCATTCGCTGGCTTGAAGAAAAGGGGCTGTTTTTCTTCTGTGTCCCCCACTCTCCCATCGATATGCCGCTTACCTGGCACGTGCCCAGGGGAAACGGGGCGGAGATAATGCAGGTGCTGACCAGAGAATGTTCAGAACGGGGCGTGGAAACAATGCTTGGCTGTTCTGCTAAGAAGCTATTGGTCGGAACTAAAGGCAACGTAACGGAAGTTATCGCGGAACAGGATGGTAAGAGTATTTCAATCAAGACCGAGAGCGTTATCATTGCTACGGGCGGATTCGGTGGAAACAAAAAAATGCTCCGCAAATACTGTCCGAAATACCGCGAGAGTATGAGACTGAGTGGACTGCCCCACCAGGGAGACGGCATCCTCATTGCTACAGAAGCCGGAGCTGCCGCCGACGGACTGGGCATGCTGATGAGTGCCGGGCCCTTCGCGGGGGTCGGCGGCGTTATGAAACTGGGCACCGGTCCCGATACGGTACCCGTGCAACTGACCTTTATTACCGGCGAGCCGTATGTAATCTGGGTGAATAAAACAGGCAGACGCTTCATCGATGAGACCGCCAGTTACAATTATTATGAGTGCATTAACGCCCTGATTCAGCAACCGGAAAGTATCTGCTATACGCTTTTCGATGCCGGAGTATTAAAAATGATTAACGAAAACGGATTCAGCAATGTCCCCAGCGGGTATGTGTACGGAGAACCTCAGCGACGTAAATTGCCGCCGGGACTGGATAATCAGCTCAAGCAGCTATCAGAGAAAGGTACGATAAAAAGAGCCGATACCTGGAATGATATCGCAGCCTGGATTGGATGTGAAAGCAGAGTTCTCAGGGATACCATCGATGAATATAATACCGGCTGCAACCAGGGGCATGACCCTGTTTTCGGGAAAGACCGGGCATACCTTATGCCGCTAGGCATTCCTCCCTATTACGCCCTAAAATGCGGTTCGAGTATGTTGAACACCATAGGCGGCATAAAGGTAAACGAAAATATGGAAGTAATTGATAAAAAGGACAAGTCTATTCCAGGGCTTTATGCGGCCGGGGTGGATGTCGGCGGCTGGACATCGGATACCTACTGTGCAATACTGCCCGGGATTGCCTTCGGCTTCGCTATTAATTCCGGCCGTATCGCCGGAGAAACCGCCGCTGAATTCATTTCCAGAGTAAATTGATCCGGCAATTTATTATGTCTATTATCGATAGGTCATTAACTCTTTAAGTACGGGACATTATTCTTTCTCGGCAGCGGCACTCAAACCGGTAAGCCGACCGGTCATCCAGGCAAACCCGTGGCTGAGTCCGGCGGCCATGGTGGGATAATCTATGGCAAAGCGGTTGCCGACCGTATTGCCGGCCAGGTACAGTCCCGGAATGGCTTTCCGGTCTTTGTCCAGCGGCTGGAAACTTGTGTTGGTATTCAGACCGCCCAAGACCACCAGTATGTGCTGCTCGATGATACCGGCGTAAAACGGCGGTTTTTCCACGGTGAAAAAGCGGTCGGGGCGTTTACCGAAGTCGATGTCTTTGCCCATCCTGGCCAGCTGGTTGTTCCTCTCAATCGTTGCCTTGAAGGTTTTAACAGGAACGTCCATCTTCTTGGCCAGTCTCTCAATGGTGTCCGCCTGTACAGCCTCCTCCGACAGGCGCTGGCGGACCATATCGTGAGCCTGGGTAAAAGTCCCCAGACCGACCCCCATATATGCCAATTCCGTTTCCCATTTACTATCGAATACCTGCCAGACCCTCTTGCCCGGCTGCTTCACCAGCGAGTTGGCGCAGCTCTGGGCAGGTACGTCCTCGTTTTCAAACCGTTCGCCATCGATGTTTACCCGCAGGAAGGCATTCTGCCCGGTCACGGGAACGGTAGCGTGGGACATGGGAGCGTGAGGTCCCGGCTCCATAATCCCACCCACCAGCATTCCCATCTGGTGTCCGTCACCGACATTTATCGGTTCCGGGGCATCCAGCAGGTCCTGGTTGCGGGTCATGTAAATGTTG
>CAYVPT010000210.1:0-4968 GCA_964453865.1 uncultured Dehalococcoidaceae bacterium | reverse complement strand
CATCTCTCAGCCATTGCTGCCCAATACTTACACCACCTGCTTGATTTCTTCTTCCAATTTACTTTTTTGGGGGGTTGCTGCCCTTTTCATTTTGCTTGTGGATAGGGATATTTTCACATTCTCCATTTCTCCGAGTGAGGATTCATTTAGCATATGTCGAATTGAACCTACAATTTCTTCTGGAGTAACAGTAACATCTGTTGCTTTCCTTATCTCTCGACGGATTAAATTTAGTGATTGCTCGGATAGGATAATTTTTAAAACGTTCTTTGCAGTTAATACATTTCTCTTTTCCCATAGGCGTGTCAAACCATTCCTTTTAATATTCTTGTAGCCAATAAGCGCGAATCTATTAGCCAATATTACAGGGTCGTCACTAATAAGATTCCAAGATTCCACGAGTTTTATTTGTGGGGGTTGAGTAAAAGAAATGTGGTAAAGTTTCCACTCCTTACCATTGGTTAATAATGACCATTCACATCCCATATTAATAGCGTAGGATGTAACTTGTTTGAGATGCTTTTGCACAAGGTCAATATTCACTCTTTTCAGTTCAACAAGTATTATGGGTACGGATGACTCTGTATTATCTAGTTGAATGGCAAAGTCACAGTGTTCAGTGTCACCAATACCATGAACTGCGTGTTCTCGCGTAACATGCTTTAGTACGTCATAACCCATGCAGGATTCAAAGATACGCTCTACACGTCTGCGAGTTTCAGCCTCGTTACCATCTGCTTTTGCTACATCTTCTATCAAATTACGCGCCTTTAATATAGCCCTTTTTAACTCTCTATCCAATTTCTGCTTTGCCATGATTTAGTCTCCTTTCCCCTTTTTTACTTTAGGGTGTCGAGGTCTTGAAATCATGTTACACCCACCGCTTCCATATTTCTATATTCTCCCCGTTACCTTCTGCCCCAGCGGGCAGTCGCGCAGGCACGTGACGACGAAAGTACACCCGAAAGCGCCTTCGGTAGTGTCCATGTTGATGCATTTAAACCGCTCGAAGCTGACCGGCATATCGATGAATATAGCGTCAAGGTCTACATCCGGGCGTAACGTTAGAGCTTTATTGGCGCATTTCTGCTGGCACACCGGTCCCGCCTCACCGCCGCATTTCCCCCTCATGCAGACCTTCTCCGTTAGAAGAGGGTCGGACTCCAGCTCCGCCTCGGTGATAATAGACACGTAACGTACGCGCGGCCCGTACTGCGGTGTCACCACCAGACCGCTCAGCCCGAACTCCCCCAGACCGGCGCGCACCGCCGCGTGGCGCTGGGAGAAAAAGCCCATCGGGGTTTCCATCACCGGGTGACCCAGGCCGGTATGTTGAGTGTTGGGGGTGGGCAGGCTGCGCAAGTGGTGGTTTATCTCGATGTAGTTGGCCAGTTTCGTGGCGATGATGTTAAGCATCATGTCCTCGACGTAATGCCCCATCAGCATGTAAAAGTTCTCCATGTTCGACCGGATGCCGAGTTCCGGCGGCATTTCGGTCATCTTGAGGTGGTACTCGTCGTAATCAACGACGGGATCGGGGATGCGTACGCCCGCTACGATTACCGATTTCGCTTTCGGCAATAAGTCCAGCGGGCCGTGCCCCGCCGGCGACTCCTCGAAACGCCCCACCGGCGCAATGCCGACTAAGCTAGCGCCCCAGTCTTTTACCAGGTTTTTCACCAGTTTGCTTGTCAGCTTGGGCATATTATTTTACCTTTCAATAATTCTCTATCAATGTCATTCCCGGGCTTCAGCCAGAAAGCTTCAGCCTGAAGGCTTGACCCGGGAATCCAACCCCCCACTCCTCCCCTGGATTCTTCGCTTCGCTCAGAATGACAGGGTGGGGATACTGGATTCCAGCTGGAGTTTACCCCGTACCCCGATACGGGGCTGGAATGACAGCATAATATCGTTACAACCACCGTGTCCTCTTGGACAAGCTTTTGGCGGAGCCGGCGCTGGGCAGGTGTTCCTCTACCAGCGTCGCTTCCACCAGCTCCCAGAAACTTTCCCTGTCCGCGCCGGTGACCACCGCCTGCTCGTGGGACTCCGCCAGCGCCACCGGGTAGCCGTGCCCGCGGCGGCACTGGTCCAGGACAAGGATGTGGGTTATATCGAGCAGGTCTTTGTTTTCGGCCACCCACTGCGGGATTTCGATTCTGGCTATCTCGTCGTCGACCCTCAGGTAGAAGAAATGGATGCGGTGTTCGCCGTAATGCTCTTTAACGACTTTCGACGGACTTACAAACAGCGCCGAACGTTCTCCACTTCCCAGCAGATTCATAAAGAGGTCGCGGTCGCGTACGCCCGCCAGTCCGTCGCAGTCGCGCTCTTTCCCCGGCGGGCACTGCTTATCACAATCAGGCACATCGTTAGGACAGATGGCCACTCTCAGTACGTTAAGGACGTCCGTGCTGCGGGGAAAGCTGATATAGCTGGCCAGGGCGACCTTTCTTTGGTTATTGAGATTTTTCATGGTGTCAAGGCATTTTAGCATTCCTTCGGTCAGCAGCGTCTCTTTAACGAAGTCCGGGTAGGCTTCCAGTCCCCAGAGAATAAGCGTACCGTCCAGCAGGGCCAGCGCCGTACTGTTTTCCGGCAGTCCGGCGGCAAGTCCGGCAAGACAGGAGCATTCCTCGACGGAGCGCTTGATGCCCAGGACGGTACCCTCCACCAGCTGCTCGCGTCCGCCTCCCGGCGGGGTGATTACGAAGTCTTTGTCATCGGAGTAGAGCCGGGGAGAATTCGAAAGCACAGCATCGGGTTTACTTCCGTAGGTTAATACCGCCGACCCCGTATTTATCAGGTAGCAGCGCGTATTGTGATGCCGGTCGACATCAATATGCGAGCCGTCCGTCGCCAGGACGGTGAAATCGGCGGGTGCCGGGGGTGGCGTATAACGTTTGTCCAGCCCCTCCACGATTTCAGCCACCAGCCACGTCGTTCGCGCGGCTCTGATTTTCTTCTTCAGGGCATCGAGGTCGATGCCCTGATTTTCCAGCGTTTCCGTAGCGAACCGCAGACGGTTTTCCCGTTCCGCGCGGGAATCCTTCAACCCGGATATCATGCTGATGACCTGCGCCGCTACCTTGGTTAAGTCCAGGGACACTGTTCGTTCGCTCCTTCGGCTTAAGTATAGTGCATGAAAAATACTAACTCAAGCATCCTCCCTGTCATTCCCGCGAAGGCGGGAATCCAGGGGTGGGGTAAAGATAGTATGGATTCTGGCCTACTCTAGAATGACAATATATAATTCGTAAATGATATAATGACAAGGGAATAAACTTAAGACATATTAAGGAGCCATTTGCTCGCTGCATTAGGGACTGTCGTTATAACGTCACTATCCGGCGTGATGATGCCGGGTCCCATGTTCACCGTTACCCTGGCTAAAAGTCTGAAGTCACCCTGGGCCGGAGTGCTGGTGTCATTGGGTCACGCCGTCATCGAAGTTCCGCTGATACTGCTGATATATTTCGGCCTGGCTAATTTCTTTCAGAATGAAGTCGTCAAGCTGGTGCTCAGCGTCCTGGGCGGGGGCATGATTGTCTGGATGGGTATTGACCTTTTCCGTGCCCGCAAGAAGCTGGCTAAAGAAGGCAGAGACACTTCCTATAATGCCTTTGTCGCCGGTATCCTGATGAGTGGGCTCAATCCTTTCTTCCTGGTGTGGTGGGTGACCGTTGGCAGCCTGCTTTTAGTGACCTTCATCGATGCTGTCGGCACTTATGGCCTGCCCTTCTTTATCGTCGTACACTGGCTCTGCGACCTCGTCTGGCTGTCTATCGTATCCGTTACCATCTACCGCACGCACTCCTTCTGGGGCGAGAAGTTTCAGGAATGGGTATTTATTGTCCTGAGCCTGGCGCTGCTTTATTTCGGCGGGCAGTTCATTGTCAAAGGAATCATAGCCTATACAGAGACGTTCAGCTAGACTGGATATTTTACTGTCTTTTTTCACAATCAAGCTGACACGTATCGCAATCGCCGTCGCAGGGCTCCACGTGAATGGTGATATCCATCTGCGGCAGTCGGTTTTTCATATCTTTTTCAAGGTGGTCGCACATCTCATGTGCCTCTTGGATGCTGACATGCCTCGGCATGACCAGGTGCAGGTCAACGTAACGCTGGCTGCCGGCCTTGCGGGTGCGCAGCTTGTGAAAGCCGACTACCTCCCCTCCTAGGTGTTCCATGATGGCTTGCCGGATGCTTTTTTCTTCGTTTTCAGGCAGCTTTGCATCAACGAGTCCCCCGAACGCTTTTTTCGTCAGCCGGTAGGCCGTCCGAATTATCAATAGCGATACGAGTATAGCCACGATGGGGTCGAGTATACTGAGATTTGCCCCCGTCAGGGCTGCTAGCCTTACGATACCCAGCCCTGCCAGGACGCCGCACATCGATAACACATCGGTCGTTAAGTGCCTGGCGTCCGCTTCCAGGGCCAGTGAGTCCGTCTCCCGCGAGACCTTCATTAAATACCGCGACACGAGGATGTTGACTACTATCGAAACGGCCATTATCCCGATGCCTACCTCAAGCATCTCCAGGGTAGTGCCCTCGATTATCCTTTGTACGGCCTGATAGATGATTATGCCGGCCGCGACGAGTATCAGCATCGCCTCGATAACACCGCTGATATTCTCGGCTTTACCGTGACCAAAAGGATGTTCTTTATCGGCGGGCCTGTCGGAAATCCGTACGCTGAAGAAGGCGATTACGGCGGCCGCCAGGTCCATCAGACTGTGGATAGCTTCGGCAATCAGGCTGATACTGCCCGTGATAATACCGGCCACGACCTTTAGAAAAATCAGCGAGACATTGGAGACGATAGAAACGGCGGCGGCTCTGGTCTTGCGGGAAGACAAAGAGGCTACCTCCCCTTGGCGGATGCTGTTGACAGACGCCGCCCGATGAACCTGCCCCATTCTTTATTGTCCCACACTACCAGGAGCGACGGCGCGATACATA
>CAYVPT010000209.1:0-4971 GCA_964453865.1 uncultured Dehalococcoidaceae bacterium | reverse complement strand
AGCGGACGTAGCCGCGGGACTATGGCTGAGAAATATATATTCCACCTGACGATAGTATAGCATTTCCCGCCACAACCGCCCAATAAGAGTTTTTTGCAGAACGGAGAGCCCTGTGCTATGATGCAGTCTGGGCAAGCAGGTTAAATGAGCAATTCAATTACCATTATCATACCGACGTATAGAGAGCGGGAGAACATCACCCCGCTGGTAGAGAGGATTGCCAGCGCCCTGTCAGGACGGAACTATGATGTCGTTTTAGTAGACGACAACAGCCAGGACGGGACAGAAGAGCTTGTTGTCAGCCTGGCTAAAAAGTTCCCGGTTGAAATAATAGTACGCCAGAACGAACGGGGGCTGGCATCGGCCGTAGTCCACGGGATAGACAATACCGGCGGTAATATAGTCGTGGTGATGGACGCCGATTTACAGCACCCGCCGGAAATCATCCCCGCTTTACTGGATAAAATAAATGATAGCAATGATATTGTTATTGCCAGTCGATATGTGGAGGGTGGAGGCTGCGGGGACTGGGGACTTATCAGGAAAATAATATCGGCGGGAGCTATTCTCCTGGCCCATCTCCTGCTGCCGACTACCAGAGTGGTAAAAGACCCCATGTCCGGCTTTTTCAGCTTTAAACGGCAGGTCGTATCAAATGCCAGGCTGAGACCGAGTGGCTACAAGATTCTCCTCGAGGTACTGCTGGGGGGAGAGTTCCAGGACGTAGCGGAAGTCCCTTTTAAATTCAGCAGTCGTTATGACGGCGAAAGTAAACTGAACGCCAGACAGCAAATCGAATACCTGAAACACCTTTCGAGCCTGATGTGGCGAAAGGGGGAAATACTCAGGTTCGTAAAGTTTTGCCTGGTGGGCGGCAGCGGCGTCCTGGTCAACATGGGTCTGTACTGGATATTAACGAGGTTTGGTGGTCTATATACAACACTCGCGGCAGCCATCAGCATTGAAACCTCAATATTGAGCAACTTTATTCTGAATAATTTCTTTACCTTCCGCCTCAGGAACGTTCCGGGGACAAAACCGTTCTTTCAAAGGCTTCTGAAATTCAATCTGTTCAGCCTGGCGGGTATGGGCATCAACCTGGGGCTGTTATGGCTCTTCCATAACTATATGGGGATACACGACCTCCTGTCGATGTTCCTGGCGATTTTAATCGTGACCTTGTGGAACTACCTGGTCAACACCTGGTGGACGTGGAAATAGTGCGAAGCATCAAGCGGGAGCCGCGGGGGCGGGTAAGAGCTGTCCGTTCGGTTCCGGGCCGTACTCGTTTATCATGATAGCCGCTAGAAGTATAATATCGATGTAGAAGAAATAGCCCCACAGGCTGCGCCAGGCAAAGAACAGCGGCAGGACCGACAGCACCGGAGCGGCATTTGGGTAGCGGCGGCAGTTAAAGTAATACCAGACGATAGCCAGAACCAGGATACCGAATTCCAGGAGACTGAACATCAACGGCGACCGGACATTCAACACGCCGCCGGACACCAGAGATATCAGGCCGACCCCCAGCGGAAACATATCGTCGATAACGGGCGCCAGTATCGAGGTTATCCAGAGGTGCAGGTCGCTGGCGATGAACCAGGCGTTGGCGGCGATAAACACCCCGCCGATAATAGCCGAAACAGCCAGTAGATTCCGCCAGCCCATCGTTCTGAAGATAAGAATGAGATAGAAGAGTACCAGGAACCAGGTAATCTGCTTTATAGCAACAGCCATTGCCATAAACAGGGCGGACATCCATAGATTCCTCTTATAGAGTATCCAGCCCAGTAAAAGAAACGGAAAGTAGAGGAATCCCGTCTCGCCGGCGGCCAGAGCGTTCCATATTTCCAGGCTGGCAACCAGCGCAATGATGAAAAACACGCGGTAATTGCCGGGGATGCGGAATATTATGTAAGCCAGCACAGGTACCAGCAGAATAAGATAAATAAACCTGAAATCGGTGATACCCAGCCAGATAAATGGTGCGGGCAGCAGAAAACACAGAGCGGGATAGTTGAATTTCGTTTCAAGCTCAGGGGGAACCTGAGAAGGATTTTCTACAGCATCCTGCCAGAGTTGCTCCAGTTGTGTTGGGGAGGGATACGGGAAAACGTCGGTGAAACTGCCTTTACGGAGCGGAGTCAGTTTATCCGCTTGACCCTCGAATTTAATCATAGCCGTGACGATGTTGGCTTCGGCATAAGGATTTTTACCGTTGAGAACGTTTTCGGTGCCCTGGTGCGAGAGAGCGGTGGCATCGTTGTAGCCGAACACGTTATCCAGCGAAACCATTAACCGTGATAATCTGCTATCCGGCTGACCGGAATCGATAGTCTCCAGGCCGATGGTGGTAGCCACTCCGAGCAGCACCACCCCGACGATGCAAAAAACGATAACGATAGTGATGGCGGCCGTCCTGAGTAGATGGACGTAGGTCTTTAACCAGGCATCGGCTGTAGGCATGGCAATAAGGAGCAACAGCACCAGAAAGACCAGCCAGACGGCAGCACCGGCTATCTGATAACTGGCGCTGCTTAAAACGAAGCCGATAGCGGAAAGCGCCGAGGCAACAATCTTGATAAAGATAGCCAGGAAAAAGAGATATATCCTCGGCGTGGCGCGGTCTCGAGAGAAAATGCTCATTCTAGTATTGACCCGGGAAAGGGCACTAGTGCCACCGTCCGCGGTTCAGCTATCATTATAGGTTGTTTTAGGTGATTTTCCTAATCGGCACATTGTTTTAATGTTTGATTGTATATATTTATTCCCTTGGTGGATGAGGAAATTTGCGGTCTACATAGTAGATGACGCGAGGGTGGCTCGGGTGGGAAAAGATAACAAACGAGTGGTTGGTTGGGGGGGGCTGGATTTCCGCTTGCGCGGGAATGACAGTCGGGGATTGGTTTTTCTTTACTCTATACGCCTGCGAATAGTTGCGAAAAACACAGTATAATGTTAATCTGTCTTAACTAATATGGTTAAGGAAAATCCAAAAAAATCTCCGGACGAAAGCCGCCGAATCTCCACCACAGATGATATCGAAGTTTCGAAATACCTGGAGATAGCCGAGGAAATCGGTGGCGCTCAGTCGGAGGTGAGTCAGGAACCGGTTACCGAACCCAAGCGTGAGGCAATCATTGTGCTGGACTTTGGCTCCCAGTATAACATGTTGATTGCCCGAAGAGTGCGCGAAAGCAAGGTCTATTGCGAACTGCTGCCGCACGATACGCCCTGGGAGAAAATCGCCCCCCTCAATCCCAAGGGCTTTATTCTTTCCGGCGGACCGGCCAGTGTCTATACCAGGAACGCACCCCTGGCGCCTGCCTATGTCTACGAAAGCCACCTTCCGGTACTGGGCATCTGCTATGGCATGCAGGTGATTACCGAGCAGCTCGGCGGGAAGGTAGCGCCGGGAGGGAAACGCGAGTACGGCCATGCCGTAATGCACCTGAGTGAGGTGGATTCGCCTTTATTTGCCAGTCTACCCGAGTCAACTACGGTGTGGATGAGTCACGGTGATAAAATCGAGGAGATGCCGCCGGGCTTCCGGGCGCTGGCCCACACGGAGAACTCGCCTTATGCGGTCATCGGCAACGGCAGCAAGATTTTCGGCCTCCAGTTCCACCCGGAGGTAGCCCATACCCCCGAAGGCAACACTATATTGAAAAATTTCGTCTATAGAATCTGCGGCTGCCGGGGCAACTGGACGATGGGCCACTTCGTCAACGAGAGTATAGCCCGTATCCGGGAGCAGGTGGGTGACGGTAAGGTTATCAATGCCCTATCGGGAGGGGTTGATTCCTCGGTGGTAGCGACACTCATTTACCAGGCTATCGGCGACCAGCTTACCTGCATCTTTGTCAATAACGGGCTGCTCCGCCGTGAAGAAGCCGACCGTACCCTCGAGGTCTTTAAGAACAACCTGGGCATGAATATCATTTACGTGGATGCTACCGAGCGTTTCCTGAATAGATTAAGAGGCGTAATCGATCCCGAGGAAAAGCGTAAAATCATCGGCGAGGAATTTATCAGGGTCTTTGAAGACGAAGCGAACAAGATTGGGAAGGTCGATTTCCTGGCACAGGGTACCCTCTATCCTGATGTCATCGAAAGCGTGTCCTCGGTGAGTAATGTCTCCGCCAAAATAAAATCGCACCACAACGTCGGGGGACTGCCGGCCAGGATGACGTTGAAGCTGCTGGAGCCGCTGCGGTATCTCTTCAAGGACGAGGTAAGGCTGGTGGGAGTGGAACTGGGACTGCCGGAAGAGATGGTCTGGCGGCAGCCTTTCCCGGGGCCCGGCCTGGCGATAAGATGCATCGGCGAGGTGACGAAAGAGAAGCTGGAAATACTGCGCAGCGCCGACTTCATATTAATGAACGAGATAAAAAAGGCCAAGCTTTACCGACAGCTCTGGCAGAGCTTCTGCGTGCTGACCGACGTAAGGTCGGTGGGGGTGATGGGAGACTACCGGACCTACGGCTACCTGGCGGCAATACGCGCCGTAACCAGCGATGATGCCATGACGGCGGACTGGGCGCGGCTGCCTTACGATTTGCTGGCGCGGATTTCCAACCGCATCGTTAACGAGGTGGACGGAATCAACCGGGTTGTCTACGATATAACCTCCAAGCCGCCGAGCACTATAGAGTGGGAGTAAGCACGATTAGAAAGCGGTAAAGGAGGTTGAATAATGAATAAACCGATTCTTATTCTTGTCACTTTACTTGTACTTGGCTCCCTTCTGATTGGGGCATGTAAATCAGACCCAACTCCCACAGCTCCGCCAGCACCCGTAATTCAAGAGACTCCAGCACCCACATCCACCCCTACGCCCACGCCCACGCCGACACCGACACCTACGCCGACACCCACACCTACGCCGACACCAACACCTACGCCGACACCAACACCTACGCCGACACCAACACCAACGCCAACACCAACACCCACCACAACAACTACACC
>CAYVPT010000208.1:0-4973 GCA_964453865.1 uncultured Dehalococcoidaceae bacterium | reverse complement strand
CGATGAGCCGACTCTAAGATTAACCATAGACAGGGATATTGAAATCATTGCCATCTTCCATCCGAAGGAAACCGGGCCGATTATCGACCAGGTTAACGACCCGCTCGAACCACCTTGGTCCGGAGAGATAAATATTTTACCTGAAACCGGAACGGGGCAGTATATTGTGACAAGTCTCCCCGTTCTTGTGGCGGTGGAAGTCAATATTTACACCCTCGCCGGTCCTCCCGGTCAGGATGGTGACACTATCACTATGAAAATCCTTTATGAGGGTGAGAAAATAATAGCGTCATTATCTCAATTTGTGCAAGAAGGCTTTGACGGCTGGCTAATGTTTGAAATGCCTGAAGGAGGCATATATGTCGGGGAAGGTGCCGACCTGCTTATTCTGCTTGAAGGTACGGAGATGAATGTCTTCGGATGGGAACATGCCGGGGATACCTATCCATGGGGAACCATGTTCGTTCAGGGTGAGGCTGGAGAAAGCGACTTCTTATTCAGAACTTACGGCACTACCGTAGAATAACCGACAAACACAGTAAAATCAGTTATCCTTCTATTGAACGTTTTTAAGGACGTCATCCCCGGTAACAGGTACACCCCACCCCGGAAACAGGTTATCAACAGGGAGTTGCCGGAGCTTCCTGAAGGAGTTTTTCAGGGCGGCTTTATTCCAGACAAGAATCCGGCTTAATTGAACCACTCCTTTATCGTTGATAATCGTATCACCGGAAAACAGGATTTTTTCTTTATAATTGTAGAGACATATTCCATCGTCGGTATGCCCCGGGGTATGAATTACCTCCCAGCCGGGGAAACCGGGTATTCCTTTACCCTCCTCAAGCCACACGGCTACCCCGGACTTTATGCCCTTTTTAAAACCGGGAATACCGGCACGGGGCATTGTAAAAATATCCGCTATAGATGGCCTGGGAAATTTGTTCCTCATTAGAAATACCAGAAAGCCGATGTAACTTGATAACGAGGTAACCGGGAGGGCTTTTTTGCCGGTGAGGTATTTCCTGCCGGACTCATACGCCGCCACCCGGGCGTTGGTCCTCTCCGTTAAATAATCTACGCCGTTCACATGGTCAAAATGGGAATGCGTAAGGATTATCAATTTTATATCTTTTACATCCCGACCTAAATCGTCTTCCACGTACCTGATAATAGTCCTGGCGTCCGACGGAAACGCGACATCAATGACCACGATGGCACCGGCATTATCAATTACATAGAGCGGGCCTGCCTGACCTTTCATGTAATGAATGGAATCAATAAACGATTTATCGGACATAACGCTTTTCCGTACTTTTTCAGAATTATATCACAACGATGGGAAAGTCAGGGGTAGAAGAGGCCGGTGGGATACCTGGTGACGTGGTGGGCCATTGTGGACTCGAACCACAGACCCCAGTCTTATAAGTAGGGATGTTTTCCATTCTAATATCCCCCTTTCAACAAAAGCTATTGTAGTGTAATAAAGGAAAGACATCAAGTATCAGGGTGACCCCAATAGTTATATGGTTTCTTAAGTAAGAAATAAGCAGCGGTAATGCGTTATAATAGACATATCTATGGGTGATAATCTGACTTTCATCTCATCTTCAGCCACATTAGCCGACTCGTAAGGAAGATATGATGACGATTATTCCATTTTCAAGATGGTATAAGGTTATTGAAAACAGAAGGTCGCGCAGAAATTTGAATCAAAACCATTAAAGCCAAAGGTTCTTAATCAAATCAGAGCAATTGAGGTTGAAACTGCATTACTTTCTTGCTGCTGCCGAGGATCAATTCTGAAAAGATCTCTAAATAATGTAAAGCATTGTTTCAGGTGGAGTTCGACTTTCTTGTATTCGTTATGTTAATGTACTATAATCTGCAAAACATCGAGGAAACTGATCACTTACTCCTGTGGCTATTCTGAGTTTAGTTACACTTATCAAGCGGTATAACTATTGGATTCAGGTCAATTGAATTAAGTCGAGAGGTGTAATCATGAATGAAAAGACAATGTCAAGGGATGATTTCTTGAGGCCGGATCATCTTATCAGGGACGAAGTGAAAATGCTTTGTGATACTTTAAGGAAGTTTGTCAACGAGAAAGTACTTCCCCATGAAAGTGAGTTCGACGATTACTGGGATTGGACTGAAAGAAAAGAGCGCACATTTGTCGAGGATATTTTTCAGGAACTATGGATTGACCTAGGTTTGCAGCGGGCGCTTGTACCGCAACAATATGGTGGCTATGGCGATTGGTCGACAGTGGAGACAGGCGCTATTGTCATAGAGGTTGCCAGGGGTGACCATGGTCTCGCGGAAACAGGTTTTATATCTTCCTGGGCGATAGCCTCTACCACGCTTCCAACACCTAACGAGGTCGTTATGAAAGAAATTGCAGCCGGTCTCTGCGGGGACAAACCATACGTTATATGCAGTGCTATTACCGAGCCCCATGGGGGAGGGTCGGTAGAAGATATGAGGCTTCAAGGGGCACAGACCAAGACCAGGGCACGGTTAGAGGGGAATGAGTGGGTTATAAATGGACATAAGCTGTGGCCATCGGCTTACAGAGAGGCGAAGGCTTTCATCGTGGTCTGTTGCGTAGAAGGTGCGGCATTTCCAGATAATATTGCCCAGATATTTGTACCCGCCGATACTCCCGGAGTTTCGACCAGCAAACCCTACAACAAAATGGGCACAGCGATTGATACCAACGGTGATATTTGGTTCGAGAATGTCAGAGTACCAAAGGAATATCGTCTCCATGAGGGTGATGACGAGGTAAAGTCCCTGATAGCCAAATGCACCATAGGACGTGCTTTTGCCAGCGCCTTTTCTATCGGCATAATGAGAAGGGCCTATGAGATTTTTAAGCTCTATGTAGATGGCCGTGAGATAGCAGGAGTGCCTATGAAGGACCATGGCGCCATCGCCTATAAACTCGGGCAGGTAGCATCTGAGATGTTGGCCGCAGAGATGATGTTCTGGAACACGTTAGAGCGTCTCGACCATCCTGAAGTGTACGGCCCGCCATGGGATAACAAGCAACTTGTGGCCGCAAGTGTGATGGATAATATGGCCACGGGATCTGTATGCAGGATTCTTAATCGATGTGTTGAACTTATGGGTTCTTACGGCTATTCAAAAGAAGGCAAGATGGAAAAACTGCTGAGGGATGCGAAGATAAGCCAGATTGTGGTTGGAGGCCAGGTGTTACGTACCCTTGAGGCAGCGAGGTATTATTTCCGTACCCAGGCAGTGTAAAGCATATCTACTACCGTTGGCGGAAAAAGTACGGCGGCAGCTCTGGAACAGGCTTCAAAGACTTTAAAAGACTTACGTATAGCCGAGGTTGAGGAACTGGATATGCAGCTTGATGATGGGAAAATTATTGCTTATCGTACTAAGGTGAGAGTCTCCTTTAAATACCATGGCAAAGAGATGTAGAGTGAAGTAAATAGTTGCCATATGAAGAGTGCGAAAGGGAAGGAATTATCCTTCCCTTTCATTGTTCGTATATCGAGGACTACTACGGGGCTCCGTAGACAGAAATATAATACCACGTATATAGTGATTGGTACAGGCGACACCATGAAGATAATTATCGCTCCGCAGGCGTTTAAAGGCAGCCTTAAAGCTCATGAGGCTGCGGAAGCTATGGCAGAAGGCGTGAAATCTGTTATAAATGACAGTGAAATCGTCCTGTTGCCCTTAGCTGACGGCGGTGAAGGCACCGTGAAAGCGATGGTAGAAGCGACTAAGGGTAAGTTATCCGTCACAGAAGTACACGGTCCGCTCGGTGAAATGGTCAAAGCTACCTGGGGGGTTCTCGGGGGTGGGAAAACCGCGGTTATCGAGATGGCGGCAGCCTCCGGTCTAAACCTGGTACCGAAAAACAGCCTCGATGCTATGTCAGCCAGTACCCTCGGGACTGGGGAATTAATCCAGGCGGCACTAGAGGAAGGATATCGCCGGATAATCATTGGTCTGGGCGATAGTGCTACCAGCGATGGTGGGGCAGGCATGGCCCATGCACTCGGAGTTAAACTCCTCGATGCACAAAAACAAGCCATCCCTCCGGGCGGAGAAGGTCTATCTCATTTAGAGCACATCGATGTAACCGGGCTTCACCCTCTCATCAGAGAAAGCACGGTCATTTGTGCCTGCGATGTTTCCAATCCGCTTTATGGTAAAGAAGGCGCCGCTTACGTGTATGGTCCTCAGAAAGGAGTTACACCGGAAAAGGTGAGACAGCTTGATATCGGTCTGCGGAAGTTCGCCGATATTATCAAACGGGACATGGGGAAAGACATAAGCAAAATTCCGGGGGGAGGAGCGGCAGGGGGTCTTGCTGCCGGATTATTAGCTTTCCTGGATGCTTCGCTGCAGAGTGGTATTGACATAGTGTGTGACAGCATCGACTTTGATAAACACCTTGTCGGCACCAATATAGTACTGACGGGGGAAGGTCGTATCGATAGACAGACACCGCGTGGAAAAACCATCTCCGGAATTGCCATGAGGGCGAAAAAGGCAGGCGTTCCGGTGATAGCCTTTGCCGGGGAACTCGACGAAGGATATCAAGAGGTATATAACATCGGTATTGATATAGCCGTCAGCATTGTGCCGGACGGCATGGAACCGGAAGAAGCCATGGTAAATGCCGCCAGACTGTTACGGGAGTCGGTTGAAAGGGAACTTCAGATTTACTTTCCGGGATATACGAAAGAAGCAATTTGATAATACTGGTAGTGTTTGATGTTATTATCAATCAATCTTGTAGACGCAGCAAATTGATAAAGTTATATCAACGCGGGCGATAGCTGATAACAACTGAATCTCACTCGTTTCATCTCACCCGCCTTTCTTGTTGCCTGACATGGAAATACTGCTATGACCAATAGTCAATAATATAAAAAACATACTATATTCTTTTAGTCAATGACTCCAGCAAGGTATCGTTTCTG
>CAYVPT010000207.1:0-4973 GCA_964453865.1 uncultured Dehalococcoidaceae bacterium | reverse complement strand
TCTTCGCTGCCGGCGTTGCGAGGTGGCTCTTACCCACCATATTGCCGGGGATATCCTGACCTGCCACCAGTGCAACTACAAAATGCCGGTGCCTCAGGTCTGCCCCAATTGCCTGAGCCCGCAGATAAAGTTCCTGGGCGCCGGTACCCAGAAACTGGAACAGGAAGTACGTTTAAACTTCCCCCGCGCCCGGCAGCTGCGCTGGGACAGCGATATTACCACCAGCAGGACATCCCACGAAGTGATTCTCAAGAAGTTCCGCAATCGCGAAGCGGAGATTCTCATCGGTACCCAGATGATAGCCAAGGGACTGGACATACCTTCGGTAACTCTGGTGGGGGTGGTCAACGCCGATACATCGCTCAACCTGCCCGATTTCCGCGCCGGCGAGCGTACCTTTCAGTTATTAAGTCAGGTCTCCGGCCGGGCCGGCCGCGGTACTTCAGGGGGCAGGGTCATTATTCAGACCTTCTCCCCGCGGCATTATGCCATACAGGCAGCCGCCCGGCACGACTACGCCTCGTTTTACGAGCAGGAGATGGCCTATCGTCGGCAGCTGCGCAATCCCCCCTTTACCCGCCTCGCCCGGCTGGCATATGTCCATACCAACGATGCGGTCTGCCAGCGGGAGGCGGAAAAAATGAAAAAACAACTCATTGAGGAAAGCGCTGCCAGGGGCGTCGGCGGCATAGATGTTATCGGTCCCGCCCCGGCTTTCATCCATCGCTTGAGGGGCCGGTTCCGCTGGCAGCTTATTTTACGCGGCTTTGAGTTATCCGCATTTTTATCACCCATGGTTTTTCCTCAGGGTTGGACAGTAGATATTGACCCGATGGGTCTGATTCAGTAAACTTATATAAGAACGAATAATATTATTGACATATATCATTATTCGTGGAGGAGACTATATGGCGGTTCTATCCATCACCACTATTCCTGACCCGATACTGAGGCGAAAAACGAAGCGTATCAGTTCTATTGATAAATCTGTGAAGAAACTGATAGCCAATATGCGCGAGACATTGCATGCCGAAGAAGGCAGGGTGGGACTGGCCGCCCCTCAGGTGGGCGTTTCCCTGCGGGCTACTGTCATCTGTATGCCGGAAGAAGAAGACATCATCCTGGTAAACCCGGAAGTAGTCCGCCGCAAGGGCCAGCGTCTCGTCAGCGAGGGCTGTCTCAGTGTCCCGGGTTATGTCGGACAGCTATACCGGGCGGAAGTGGTGACGGCAAAAGGCATTGATCTAAATGGAAAGCCCGTCCGTATCAGGGGGGAAGGGCTGCTGGCTCAGGCTCTGGAACACGAGATCGACCATCTGAACGGGGTGCTGTATATCGACCGTATGGAAAACATGGATTCGCTGCGTAAAATCGAGCCTGAAGATATCGAGATTTAAGTACGGTCGTTCACAGCTTTATCATTGATTCAGGACTCGCGAGATAGCCAACGGCATATTCCTAATAGCTGAGAACCCTAACCGCTTATTTTCTTGAAGAGGACTGTCCGGCAACAAAGTAGAAGAGTTCGTCCAGTCTGGAATTGGGGAATGCTTTCTTGGCGCCGATAATAAATTTCTGGTTTATACCTCGTTTTCCATCGCGTACGCGATAGAGCTGGCTTACCGAGAGTCCCATCGCTCCGGCAAGGTCAGACAGGCTGTGGTACTTATCATTGGCCATTTCAAAGACCCTTGTCTTGATTATCATCGCAGCAAAATCTCAATAAACAAAGTGCTAATTGGCAATATTATAGAAATTATATGGACATTTGTCAAGTTTCAATATTAAGGTATGAAGTATTTGACGGGGAGTGGAGTAATTGTATATAGTCTGCTTTATAGTCTATAATAGGCAGTGATATTGTCTGTTCAAATGATGTCGTATGCCTGATTCTTGGCAGCCCAAGCCAGGCGATAGAGTTTTTCGCCCCCGGAGAATAAAACGGTTTCGCCTGAGAAGAGTACTGGGGATTCCCGCTGTATTCAGCGCCGGCTACGGGAATGTAGGTTCTTCCATTTATTACGCTCTGGGTATCGTCGCCCTGGTGGCTATGGGGGCTACGCCGGTAGCTCTGGGTATTGCCGGGATTCTTTTCATATTCACCGCCCTGACTTATGCCGAGGGTACGGCGGCGCTGCCGGAAGCCGGTGGCTCGGCCAGCTTTGCCCGGCATGCCTTCGGTGATACCGCTGGATTCATCGCCGGCTGGGCGCTGATGCTGAGCTATATCGTCACCATTTCTATCTCCGCTTTTACCATACCGCCTTACCTGGGCTTTTTCTGGGAGCCCTTCAAGATGTCCCCCGTTATCGGCACCTTCACTTCTATCGGCATCGTCTTCTTCCTCATGTTATTGAACGTCGTCGGTATCCGCGAGACTTCCTTTATAAACGTCGGCGCCACCGTACTGGATATCCTGACACAGGTCTCGCTGGTGGTCATCGGCTTTATACTCCTCTTTAATCCCACGGTATTATTTCACCGCATTATCGATAACTGGCCTACCTTTGATAACCTGGTTATCGGCATTGCGCTGGCAACTATTGCCTATACCGGCATCGAAACGATGTCGCAGATGGCGGAAGAGACCAAGAAACCGGAGAAGAGTGTACCCCGGGCCCTGGTGATGATGATTGTCGCCGTTCTGGTTATCTTCGCCGGTATTTCCCTGGTATCCCTTTCGGCCATGCCCGTTGAAGAACTTGCCACGGAATGGGCCAGAGACCCGGTGGCCGGCATCGCCTTCTATATCCCCGTCGAAATGATAAGGATTATCCTGAAACCCCTCATCGCCGTACTGGCCGGTACCATATTATTGATCGCCACCAATGCCGGGCTTATCGGTATCTCGCGGCTGGCTTTCTCGCAGGGTACTCACAAGCTGGTGCCCCCGGCCCTCAGCCGCATACACAAACGCTTTAAAACACCCTATATTGCCATTATTATCTTCAGCATAATAGCCATGGTCATACTGCTGCCGGGATTTTTCGCCACGGACGTTTTCGCCAATATGGGGGCGCTTTACGCCATCGGCTCGTTACTCGCTTTCATGTTCTCCCATGCCTCCATTATCGGACTGCGTATCAGAAAACCGGAGATGCCGCGCCCCTTCAAACTGGGCTGGAATATACGGATTAAGGGACGTGACCTGCCTATCACCACTATAATAGGCTTTTTGGCAACAATGGGAATATGGCTCCTTATCCTGGTTACCGAAGCCTACAGTCGCTGGGTTGGTCTGGGCTGGATGGTCATCGGCCTGATAATCTATATTTTCTACCGGTGGCGGCGTCCTAAACCTTCAGAGGAATGGAAGATAAAACCCGAGAAATAAAAAATGTACTAAAAGGGTATTGTGGATTTTTGATAATAGAGTTATAATACCCACTGTTAATCAAAAACGTCTAGGAAGGTATCGGTGTTTAAAAAAATCCTGGTGCCGGTGGCCGGCACCGAGGTAGATGCAGAGACAGTGAGACTAGCCTGCCGGCTGGCTAAAAAGGATAAAGGTAAAGTCTGGGGAGTCTTCGTGGTGGCTATCAAGCGGGTCCTGCCGCTGGATGCCGAAATCGATTCCGAGATAAAAAAAGCTGAGGAAATCCTCGACCGGGTGGAGGGTATCGCCGAAGAAGAGGACTACGAAGTTGAGACCGGTGTACTTCAGGCCCGGGAAGTCGGTCCGGCCATTGTCGATGAAGCCGTGGAAAGAGGCGTCAGCCTGATTTTGATGGGTATTTCCTATAAAAGACGCTTCGGGCAGTTCAGCCTGGGGAATATCGTTCCCTATGTGTTGAAAAATTCTCCCTGTCCGGTTATACTCTACCAGCAATAGAAATATAAGGTTATATTATCATATGAAAATAATTATTATGGGGTGTGGCCGGGTTGGCGCCAGGCTGGCTTCCTTGCTGGATGAAGACGGCCATGATGTCACCGTACTGGATATCGATACGTACAGTTTCCGCAGGTTACCATCTTCGTTCGGCGGCACCGCTCTCTTCGGTAATGGCATCGACGAGGAAGCCCTGAAAAAAGCCGGCATTGAAGAGGCCGATGTCTTCGTGGCGATGACCCAGGGCGATAACCGCAATGTCATGGCCTGCCAGATTGCCAAACACGTCTATAATGTCCCCAGGGTGGTCTGCCGTATCTATGACCCGCTCCGTGAGGAGATGTACAGCGCTCTGGGACTGGAAACACTCAGCCCTACCAAGGTTTTTGCCCAGCTATTCAGAGAAAAAATAGAGGACTCAGGAAATAAATAAATGTACATAATTGTTATTGGCGGCGGGCGTCTGGGTTATTACCTGCTCAAGGCTTTACTTATTGAAGGGCATGAAGTACTCGTGCTCGAAAAGGATGCCCGTATCTGCAAAACTATTACCGATGAAATGGGTAGCGTTTGCTTCCGCGGTGATGGCTGTGAAGCGGCTACCCTGGCCGAGGTTGGTACCGGCCGGGCGGATATGCTGGTAGCCGTGACCGGTGATGATGAAGATAACCTGGTCGCCTGCCAGGTCGCCAAGCACAAGCATAACGTGCCCCGCACTATCGCCCGCCTGCGTAATCCGCAGAATGCCGCCCTCTTTAAAAAGCTGGGTGTTGATGTTACCATCAGCACCACCGACCTGATTCTGGAAACGATTGAACGGGAAGTGCCCACCCATCCGCTGACGCACCTGTTGACGATTGATGAGAAAGGTCTGGTAATCGTCGATGTGAAAATTTCCCAGGAATCGACCACAGTTGGCAAGACGGTCAAAGAACTCTCTTTGCCCAAGGAGAGTAATCTGGCTATTATAATCCCCGCTGAGGGTAATGCCCGCATACCGACCTCCGATACCGTGCTTCAAGAAGGAGACCAGATTATTGCGGTAACCACCCCGGAATCGGAAGAAGCCCTGCGTAACGCTCTGAGCGGTATTTAATTTTATGTAGTCAATATTGATATAGTAACTACCCGTGTTATTTTA
>CAYVPT010000206.1:0-5060 GCA_964453865.1 uncultured Dehalococcoidaceae bacterium | reverse complement strand
AATTGGATAAACCTATTTTGTTCGGGCATCTATTGATGGCACCAGATTACAGTGAGCAGAGAGACCGGTAATACTGATAAACGCATGCTGATGCCCGGTGGGGGGGCGGTATTATAAAAATGAACTAATTTGTGTTCCGTCACAAAAATTCACTCTGTGATATTTATTTAAAATAGCCTTCCTGCTCTTTAATGCATTTTTATACGAGATATTTCTGCGCACTTACTAGTTCTCTTTAACAATCCCATGTATAGGATATTAATATCAGTACCTTGCTATTAAGATCTGATAATGATTTTTAGCTTTAAATCGTTGCGTTTTATGCACAATAAAGGTTCCTGTCTTGTACAATATTATCATTAACATGCAAGATAGGCTTGGGAAATTACCAGGTGCTTCTTAATTCTTTACAGGTCTCATTTCAAGCTTATATTGCCACTACACGAAATACCTGAAAGTGAAACTGGGTTAGAGATAGATTACTTCTTCGAATGTGAGCAAACAAGCTTTTATCACATCTTATACACCATTGATCAGCTTAGAGCCCCTAAAGTGAGAAAATAATAGGTCGGGACGAACAAAATACGTGTATCTAAGATAAAGAACAAAGTTTTTACGGTATAATATTAATATAGAGTGATTATAGATAGGGGAGGTGTGACGATGACCAAGATAATTGGCGTCCTAACAGGCGGCGGCGACGTTCCGGGTCTGAATCCCTGTATGAAAGCTGTCGTTACCGGAGCTCTAGAAGAAGGATACAGGGTTTTTGGCGTTACTCGCGGGTGGGCTGGTTTGCTAGAATATAATCCGGATGAACCGTCTACGCATGATATTAATGTACGTAATCTTGAGATGAAGGATGTGCGGACAGTTGACAGGACTGGAGGCACCTTTCTTCATACGTCAAGAACCAATCCTTCCAACATGAGCTTGGAAAAGGTCCCGGATTTCCTTAAAAATTCCGGGTGGGGCAAGCCTAATGAAGAAAAGGGAACCATGGATTTAACTGCCCACATAATAAACAACATCGAACATCTCGGGATAGACGTGCTTGTACCAATCGGCGGCGATGATACGTTGAGTTTTGCTGTTCGGCTCCACAAAGAAGGGATACCAATAATAGCAATTCCTAAAACCATGGACAATGACGTTTATGGTACGGACTATTGCATAGGTTTTTCCACTGCGGTAACACGGAGCGTCGATTTTATAACTAATATAAGGACTACCGCCGGTTCTCACGAGAGAATCGCCGTAGTCGAGCTATTCGGTCGCAATTCTGGTGAAACGAGCTTGATAAGTGCTTACTTGGCATTTGCAGACCGCGCCGTTATTTCTGAGGTCCCCTTCGATGTTGATAAGCTCGGTAATTTCTTGCTGGAAGATAAAAGAAATAACCCCTCTCATTATGCTATTGTGACTATTTCCGAAGGAGCCACCTTCGAAGGTAGTGATGTTATGGAAAGTGGTGCCGCAGATACGTTTGGTCACCGGAAGCTCGGAGGTATCGGGTTGGTATTAGCAGAAGTATTAAAAGAAAGGACCGGAGAAGATGTCCTGTATCAGCAGTTAGCTTACCTCATGCGTTCCGGGGCTCCCGATTCGCTTGATCGTATGGTGGCTACATGCTATGGACATCTCGCGGTGCAACTAATAAAGGAAGGCAAAAGAGGCAGGATGGTCGCCTTGAGTGATGGACGTTATACTTCTGTCCCTGTGGAAATAATAACCGCGGATAGAAAACGTGTTGATGTAAATAGATTTTACGACATCAGGAACTATCGGCCTAAAATTCAGGAATATATTGGAATGCCCATGTTTTTAAAATGAGTAACAAACATTCGCAAGATTGTTGGGAAACTTTCTACTAGAATATTACTTTTGAAGCTGGTTTGGCATTATATAGAGATGTACTTCGCTCACGCCCTATCCGGATGGGCAAAGGAACGACGCCAAGCTGTTGCGTTATAGAAATCAGTCACCAACCGTACAGTCATCTGTATATAAGTGACTTGGTCGATATTCCTATGACTAGCCACATTTCGATATATCGTGTTTCAAGTGGAGTTTGACTCTCCCCGCTGGGGGAATTCTAGGTTGTGATATAACTACTTTCGGGAAGAAAAGCAATACCTACTCGGGTATTGTCTATTTAGACGATGGTGCATCCCCTTTTACAAGAGATTTTACCATTTGTTTCATTGATTTGGCTGTATCCTCTGGCATTGCTGTATTTATATAGATACCTGACCCCATTTCAAAGCCGGCGATAGTAGTCAGCCTTGGCATTATCCTGATATGCCAGTGATAATACGGATCGTCTTCATCATCTGTTGAACTAGTATCAACCATGTAATTGAAGGCTGGATTATCCAGTTTTTGGTATAAACAGAGTAGATAGTCTCTTAGAAGGGTAGAGAGTTCGCCCAGATAATTTGTCGGTAATAGGCCAAAGGACGCACGATGCCTTTTAGGAATAATCCAGGCTTCATAGGGTACACGTGAGGCATATGGATGAAGGACAACAAACTCTTTAGTCTCGGCGACAATCCGTTCTCCCCTTTTTAATTCTTCGCTTATCAAATCACAATAGAGACACTTACCAACGTCATCATAGTATTCAGTGGCAACTTCAGACTTTTTTCGGTAATATGTAGCAGCAATGGGGGTAGCCACTAATTGCGAGTGTGAGTGGAGCAAAGACGTACCCGATGCCCAGCCGTGGTTTTTAAAAATAGTAATGAACTTCAACTTGCGATTTTTCTTTAGCGCATTATACCTTAGCTGGTAGGCCATCAGCACAGTTTCCACTTGCCCCTGTGTCATCAAGGCCATGGGAGTATTATGAGACCTGGCTTCTATGATTACTTCATTTATTCCAACGCCATCCATCCTACGGAAAAGATGCCCTTCTTCCGTCCGAGTGAGATCTCCAGAAATCCCCAAAGCGCCGAACCTATTAGGCACCACCCTTACCTGCCAAGCTGATGCTTGAGCTGATAAGGGAAGCATTAAAACTGTATCTGGTGTTTGGCTTTCGTTCCCCGGACAAAACGGACATGATTCCTCCCAGCTTGGTAAATCTTGAGGAAGCGTTCTCTTGGATGTGTGCTGTGGGCGTTTAGCTCGTTCCGGAGCTATTATTACCCATTCTCTTGTCGTAGGGTCCTGCCTTATTTCTGACATACTATGTATCTTATTCGGACTTAATGTCCTGTTACCTCCATCCTCAACAAGAAATTCGCTAGAGATACCCTTTCTAGTCTAATTCTTGCCAAGGTGGTCGTCAATACCATCTTGATCTGCGAACGCATCACAGGCGTTCACTCACAACAATACAGTTTTATATCTAAGCGTCGAAAGCGTGCCAAGAGTTAAAACCACGTTAATAATATACTCTTGACTGAATACAACTTTTATATTTGTAGATTCAGTATATTTTTCTATGTTAATAAGCCCACTATTTAGTGACAAAATAAACATTACTTACTATCCCATTGCCGAATTTTGTGCTATCTATTTTTAAAACATTACCCCCTGATTTTTTGACAAAATTTTCCAACTCTTTTTCATCAATAAAAGTCATGCGAATAGGAGATAGTCTTAATTTGGTAAAAAGAAAACGTTCCGGGACACCAAGTCTTCTAAGGAGCGCATATATTCTTCTTCTAGGCTGCAACCGGTAAAGCACCGGAAGGTAACTTGGAAGCTGAAACACTGATATACCTCCCGGTTTAAGAGTCCTTATCAAATCTACTAAATATTTTAAGATATGATGTTTTGCCATGTGTTGAAACGTAATGGTCGAGTAACTAAAATCGAAGAAATCGCTTGAAAACATTGATAATTCTTCAGAATGGTTAACTGTATATATACATTTCTCTCTAAATCTATTATATTTATTTGCGAACTCAATCATTTTGTCAGAAACATCAACGCCATAACAATGTTCGAAGTAATTCGCCATCGCTTGTGTCAAACGACCGACACCACAACCGAAATCAAGAGCATTTGTCCATTTTAAGTCAGCCCCTATTGCCTTTATCTTATCAATTAATGTTTTGATTTCTTCCCTTCCAGTCTGGAAAAATTCATTTTCGTCCCATTTACCACCTATTTTATCTCCCTCCGAGAGTACTCCCCATAAGGCATCAAAATTAGCAATCGAATCCCAATCTCTTTGTAATCCTTCTAACTTCACCTTAAGTAGCCCCCTTCAAATCGTGCTTTCAACATGTGTTGATTATAAAATATGTAAAAAACTTGACGATGACTCTCACATTTATTAACAAGTCTTTTTGGTAATGGCAATTATACACCCCTCGTTGAAGCTAGACAAGACCCTGCCCTTTTGGAGCATAATCTAATTTATTCTATCCCCTTTAAAAAATTTTCGACTTTCCACTTGATTTGTTACCTCGTGTAACCCAGTTGGGGGGAAAGAGGACTATGGTAAATAAGGTAAGAAATATCGCAATAATAATTATAAATAGAGCGACCCGTTTACCACCTCCAATATCAGGAGCAAATTTTCCAAATAAGCGATATCCCCACAGCTTGAATGCAAATAAAGACCAAGGATTTAGGGCAATGGCTCAGTAGTAAATACCGGTGAGATGGTTTACAATTAGAGATAAATCTGGATATTCTCCCCAGGTTGATATAACACAGGGAGTATGGGATGGATTTTAAAGAACTGCTTGAACAGTTGGAAGCGAGAAAAAGAAAAGCTCTTGGTCAGGGAGGACCCGAGAAGGTTCAGAAACACCATGCCCGTGGCAGTTTAACGGCACGGGAACGTATAGACAAGCTGCTCGACTTGGATTCTTTTTTTGAGCTTGGCCTTCTGGCTCATTCCGATTGGCCGGGTATGGAGGAGAATACACCAGCCGATGGGTTGATTGTCGGCTTCGGCAAAATAAATGGAAGAAGAGTAGCAGTGTCAGCGAATGATTTCACCGTAATCGCATCCACGAATGCCAAGATCAATTTGAGAAAATTGCTGCAGTTTAAAACTCAGGTCAACAAATTTGGAATTCCATACATCCATCTGGGTG
>CAYVPT010000205.1:0-5074 GCA_964453865.1 uncultured Dehalococcoidaceae bacterium | reverse complement strand
GGAAAACGCTTGGATAGGTTTTTTGTGTTTATGGCTAACATATCTCTATTTTATAACTGCATACGGTTTATTTTTGTATATGTCTTCCCTTCATCAGCCACCAGAGCCTGCCCAGATTGCGCACAAATCTGATTTGCTGCGGATAATGGCCGCGGGCGAAACAGGCAATGAGAAAGCCGAGCGGTCGCCCCGGCCACCCTTTCAACGGCAGTTGTCGCTCCTTGCCTTCAACACGAATAATTTTTCCCAGGATCAGCCCGGTAGGTATGGGAGGGTCATGATACTTGAGTGCGTCGCCTTTGGCGATTAAAATGGTATTATCCTTGTGTTTTTCTACCCTGATAAGACGGTGTGCCACGAGTATATCGTAAGGGAGACGGTAGAAAATAATATCCCCGACGTTAGCCGGAGCTCCGTTCATCGGCTCAACGATGAGAATATCTCCGTCTTTGATAAACGGATGCATGCTCTTGCCGTGAGCCCGGAAGCGAATTGATTTACCATGGTCAAGTAACTCCTGGCTTAACTCCAGGAATTCGGCTTGGCCAGCTTTCATCGCACAGGTTCCCCGGAAATAACTCTTTTAATAAAATCCAGAGCGCTTTTATCGGGGACGAACCCCAGTTCGTAGCAGGGAATCTGCTCGGCTAGCTGCCCGATAAAGTCCAGAGAATAATTAAGGCACGTTTCATCCCAGAACGTGGGGAAGCACCGTACGAACAGTTGTGAGGCAGCATCGCCGGCTTTTAGCGGCAGAGCGTAGTTTTCCGGGCTGTGCTTGATGAGAAAGATACTTTCCAGAGGGGTTCCTTCCGGCGATGATATCCGGGCATCGCTCAACCACGGAGTTCCGTACATCCAGAAACGGTCGCCCGTTTTGCGGACGATTATCCGCTCATCGCTCAACGCGGTAGTGTCTCTATCTCCTTGCCATAACTGACCAATCGTACTTTTTCCCGCGCCGGATGTTCCCGTGAATATCATGCCATGCCCCTTGTAGTTCACCCCGCAGGAGTGGAACTCAACGCCCCTTCCCCGCGCCAGCAGATTTACCATTAATACTTCATCCAGCGGATAGGCGGTGGGATTAAGGGGGTAATGACCGCCATGACCGTCTTCATCTGGATTTCCTGTATTTCCAGGTTTATCGATTGGCCTGACGTACAGATCCCCCGACTCAAATACTGAGTCGATTACCGCCACCTGGTAAGGGTCAGGCCCCAGAACATCCGAAGAGAACGTTATTTCGTAATTTTCGTCACTGCGGTAGACAGCCCAGACCGCCCCTGAGTCAATGAGCTTTTCTTTTAATCTTAACGGAGGTAGCGGGCCGTAGTGTATCCGGAGACGTAAATCGGGTTTGCCTTCTTTGACGATAAATTGACGGTGGGTTTCAGAACACATCAGTTCAAGGTTACTATCGGCAACAAAATGGATGATTATCCCGGCAATGTTTAGCCTGTATTGAGACAGGGGTCTACTGGTTAACAACGGCTTCCTCCTGTTCCAGATAAAGTAGAATGCAGGAGGAACCTGTCCCGGGAGCGGCCAGTACTTCCCAAAAGACCTGCTCCTCCTGCTTTCTTATTTAGGGATGACCGGTTTGAGTTCTGTAACTACCTAGTCACGTGCTGGGCTTGTAAAGGCCGGCCTTACCGGTCTGGCAGCCGGACTTGTCTTAGCTTCCGGAGGATTTACAGTTGTTGAACCAAGCGCCCAAGCAGTTCCAGGCACCTCCGTTTGGTCCGCCGAAAGAAGCAGTTTTACAGACCCCGAGAAGTACCTCGGATGGGACTAGGTTTACCCGGGTCAATCCGGGCTTCGTGTATGCTTTTCGCATTTTCTTTCACCTCCCTACCTGGTTTTCTTGTTGTGCCAGGAGGCATGACCACCTGGCCATAGCCTGCCACCGCTTTTTCAGAGGGTGGCGGGCGTGGTCATCATCGTTTAGTATCCGCCTGGATACACTGGGCATTCCTGACGGCAGCTACCTTGAGCTTCGTCACCTGGCAGAGAAAATCGACTTTAGCTTCCGGGTCGCCGTGCTCCAGTTGTCCCCAGGCGGGGCATTGTTCACACATACCTTTTAGTTCACATGCCTGGCATTCCGAGTAGCGGGTACGCTTCCTGGCCCGTAACTCGGGAATCGCCTGATAGAAACCTTCGTGGAAAGTCCCCCGGCGAAGGTCATAAGCGGGTTCACGGGAGACGATACATACCGAGAGCAGTCCGGTTGAGCTAATGTGGAAATTATTGACCCCGGCCCCGCATGTGTAAAGGTCGTCACACTCGGGCATATTGCCGAATTGTCTTTCAAATTCCTGTAATTCCTTGAATCGCTCCACATCGGCCTGATCCAGGGCAATTATCTCCTCGGGGGATAACCGGAGTTCTACAGGGTCCAGGGAGCCGTCCAGCTTGGCGTTAATCATACAATCGTATTTAAAAGGAACCTGAATACTAGTGGCATACCGCTTCATTTTTTGCAGTTCATGGCGATTAGTTTTAATGATTATACTCTTGAGCTGAAGATGCAATTTTCGCTCACGCAGGAGTTCGATACCGCGGATACAATGTTCGAATGAGCCGGGTATGCCGGTAACTTTCTCATAGGTGGCGGCCGTCATACCATAGAGGGTAATTTCCACAGAAAAGGGTGGGTACTCGGCCAGAAAATTGGCAATCTCCGTTGTTATCATGGTGCCGTTGGTGAAAAGGGTAATGATCATCCCCTTGCTTTTGGCATATTTATAAATGTCCTTGAAATCAGGTCTCATTAATGGCTCGCCGCCGGTTATCAATAGCCACATACAACCCTCATCGACAACCTGGTCAATGATATCGCAGATTTCCTGATAGGTTAAGTCGTCTTCTAAGCAGGTACCCTGTATATAGCAGTGGATGCATCTCAGGTTGCAACGCGAGGTAATATCGATCGAACCGCTAACAGGTATCCTGAGTTCCGTACTTTTATCAAAAATGCGTTTACTGAATTCGCTATAGTCAGTAGAAGGTATATGGATACAGTCCATTTATTTCTCCTGTTTTTTCCCGGCAGATTAACTAGACACAACCGAAGTAATGGCGCCCGTCTCCTCAAGCTGGCTAAAAAAATCCTTTATGTCAACCTCGGCATCCTCGGGAGCTACCTCGTATTCTTTCACTATTATATCTCTAATTTCCCCTGCAGTCACCCCGCCATCGATAAGCTCCCAGATACGACCGCCGACTTCGTTGAGGTTGTATATACAGGTGAGGTCACCCACATCGCGGCTGATTGGCACCAGCACCATTTCACCGGCAATTTTCCTGTTCACCATATTAGGATTTTTTTTGTATATAGTTGCCATGTCAGTCAAAACGCCTCCTCCAACTCATTACAAGCTCTTCTATTGGTCTACCCCACAGTCTAACTATTTAACGTTAATTGTCAAATAGTAATTGGTTAGAATTCGGTATTAATTTTGGTACCAAAAGGTCGTTCTATACAGTTCTTTGCCAAGGGTATTTCTTGATTATGATGAGATTTCTTCTATTATCATGTTAGAACAACGGACTCGAAGGTTATCATCTTTAAACCAAAAGAAAACACCCCGGATGCACCGGAGCGTGTGGTGGGTATGGTGGAGACGGGGGAGGGTTGAACTCCCCATTCCATGCTTGTAACTTCCCAACCTATTGATCCGGTTCCTTGCCCAGCTATCAACCCTGGGAGAGACAGCACGGCAGATAAAAAAGGCTTTTGAAGATGGAACCTTTTCCGATCTTTGAATGACCTGCCCAGATATATCATAAGCATAACTTTCTGATTCATTGTTACCTCAGTGAACCTCGAAGTTAATTACTCTTTGAATAAAAAGGTTCCTTTTTAGGGTCAATTCCTGTCCTCCTTTTACCCTCAGACCATAATATTACTGTTTTGAACTAATTTATTGAGCAACTGCTTGACATTTTCGGATAAAAGCAGTAACATGTTAATGAGCATATGTTCATTATATACACATGAATGTATTACTGACTATGGACATAAGTTCATAATATCAACAGGGAGGTCTAGACAATTGAGCCGACAACCGCAATGGCGACGGGTAGATTTTCTACCAAAGATTACCTCCTTTAAACCTGCCGGAGTACCGCTGGCTCAATTGCAGGAAATACGAATCCCCATCGAGGAAGTAGAGGCTATTCGTCTCAAAGACCTCGAGGGTTTGGAACAGGAAGAATGCGCTCGGAAGATGAACGTGTCCCGCTCCACGTTTGCTCGAATATTACTCCTGGCGCGGCAGAAAATGGCTGATGCTCTGCTCAACGGAAAGGCGATAAGGATTGAGGGCGGTAATTATGAATTGACGAAACGCAGCTTCCGCTGTGGCAACGGTCACGAGTGGGATGTGCCTTTCGAGGTTATGATAAAGAAACCACCAGAACTCTGCCCTACCTGCAATACGGCTAACATCATGACGTTATGGCCATGGAAATCCGGGTTGGGGATGACCCGCCAGGGCAGACAACTAAGAGGCAGAAGGAATTATCGAAGAGGAGGTGATTGATATGCCATACGGAGATGGAACAGGACCGCGAGGAATGGGGGCAATGACTGGGCGGGGTGCCGGATACTGTACCGGCTTTGGCTGGCCGGGCTTTGTTAGTCAGGTTTTCGGAAGAGGCTGGTCTGGCTTCAACCGTGGTGTTGGTCGCGGTGTTGGCCGTGGTAGAGGTCGCGGTATGAATCGAAACAATTTCAACCAATCGATGTACTACTCCAGGTGGTAAACACCTGAGATTAATATTTACCAAAGGAGGTAAAAGAAATGCCTAACGGATTCGGACGAGGTGGCGGCTATGGCCGCAGCTCTGGTGGCGGCATGGGTTTCGGTTTCCGCGGTGCTTCGCCGCCCTGGCCTTATGTAGGTCGTGGTAGGGGTGGTCTACCCAGATGCGGTTACTTCATCGGCGGTGCCGGGGCACCGGCAACATGGTCGTATAATCCCTCTTACCAACCGGGAATGGCGGCTAGTGATGTATACCCGCCTTACGCTCCCCCGGCCACCAGGGGAGAGGAACTGAACTATCT
>CAYVPT010000204.1:2841-5075 GCA_964453865.1 uncultured Dehalococcoidaceae bacterium | reverse complement strand
CAATATAAAAAATATCTCCCTGTCACCCGCCAGACCCCGATTTTCACCATCGGGGAAGGGGACACCCCGCTGGTAAAATGCGACCGGCTGGCTGAGAAATACGGCTGCAAAGGGCTCTATTTCAAGCTGGAAGGGTGCCATCCCACCGGCTCGTTTAAAGACCGGGGCATGGTGATGGCCGTGGCTAAAGCGGTTGAAAAAGGCAGTAAGGCCGTCATCTGCGCCTCCACCGGTAATACCAGCGCCTCGGCGGCCGCTTTCGCCGCCTATTGCGGCCTGGAATGCATCATCGTTATCCCCGGCGGTAAAATCGCGCTGGGTAAGCTGGCCCAGGCCATCATTTACGGGGCGAAAATCATCGCTGTTAAGGGTAACTTCGACCGGGCGCTGGATATCGTCCGCGGCCTCAGCGAAAGGCACCCGGTAACGCTGGTCAACTCGCTCAATCCTTACCGCATCGAGGGACAAAAAACGGCCGCCTTCGAGATTATCGACGCCCTGGGTGACGCCCCGGACTTTCTCTTCCTGCCGGTGGGTAACGCGGGCAACATCACCGCCTACTGGAAGGGTTTTAAAGAGTACTACCAGGCAGGTAAGGCCACCCAAAAACCGCGGCTGTACGGTTTCCAGGCCGAGGGCGCGGCGCCCATCGTCCGCGGCCACGTCATCGAGAGACCAGAGACGGTCGCCACAGCGATACGCATCGGCAATCCGGCCAGCTGGCAGAAAGCGGTAGCCGCCCGCGACGAGTCCGGCGGTATTATCGACATGGTCAGCGACGAGGAAATCCTGGCCGCCCAGAAAATCATGGCGTCCGAGGCGGGGATTTTCGGAGAACCGGCTTCGGCGGCGTCCCTAGCCGGATTAATAAAACTTATCGGTCAGGGGCAGAAATTTGCCGGTAAAGTGCTCGTCTGCGTGGTGACCGGCCACGGACTCAAGGATACCGATACAGCCCTGAAGCAGACTCCTGAAATCCTGGAACTTCCCGCTGATATAAATGCCGTGGAAAAAGCCCTGGGGTGGGGCTAAAAAATTCCTTGTGTAATTGCGAGACCATACCGACATAGTCGGGAGGCGAAGCGATCGTACATTTGATTAATTTGTCATTCCAGCGAAAGCTGGAATCCAGGGGCGGTGAGGGGGGAATGTGGATTCTGGCCTGCACCAGAATGACATGGGAAAAAGGGTTAACGGATTGCTTCGTCACTGCGTTCCTCGCAATGACCGTAAATATTTTTAATAGCAGCGTGTAAAAAGGAGGCGGAGTATCATGGATGAGGCAAAAATTAAAAAAGCAGTACAGGAAATCATTGAAGCTATCGGGGAAGACCCCTCCCGTGAAGGAATTAAAGATACCCCCCAGCGCGTGGCGGAAATGTACGCCGAGCTCTTCGAGGGTATAGCGAAAGACCCCAAGAAAGACCTGGACGTGGGCTTCGAGCTGGGGCACCGCGAGATGGTCATCTGCAAGGATATACCCTTTTACTCCATGTGCGAGCACCACCTACTGCCTTTCTATGGCATCGCCCACGTCGGCTACATCCCCAACGAGGAAGGGCGTATCGTCGGTATCAGCAAGCTGGCCAGGGTGGTGGAAACGATTGCCCGGCGTCCCCAGGTGCAGGAGCGTATGACCACGGAAATCGCCGATGCCATCGTCGAGGGGATTCAGCCTGTCGGGGTGGCCGTGGTCATCCAGGCGGAGCATATGTGCATGGTGATGCGGGGCATCAAGAAACCGGGGAGCAATGTTATAACCTCGGCTATCCGCGGCTCTTTCCACAGCAACCCGGCCTCCCGCGCCGAGTTCTTCTCGCTGATTCAGGGGAAGTAAGATTTACGATAGGGCAAGCAAATACGCAGCTTTCTCTCTAAAGGTGCGGAATTTCATCATTGACCCATTGACAAAACGGACCTCCTTTTGTATAATGAATAAAAAGAAAGATGAAAAGATAGGAGGTAATTTTCATGAGGTTCAAGGCTTTTGAAATTAACAAGGAACAGATACTATCTGCGACTAAGAATGTCAATCCAGATAAATTTGATGGCAGAAACAAATTCTATGTTGAACTTCATGGACGTAAATACCCGGTCAAACAACCTATACACCTCGTAACCAGACTTCCTAAAACCGGGGGTTTTATTACGGATGATGCTCGCAGAGTCTTGAAAAAATTAGGGTTATCAGTACATAAATTATCAGATGATGATGGATTAGATTTGTTAGTTGG
>CAYVPT010000204.1:0-2831 GCA_964453865.1 uncultured Dehalococcoidaceae bacterium | reverse complement strand
CTACCCACTAGAAGTCATGAATGGAAAAGAATCTGAACACAGCAATATTATTAAAACGACGACTATCGAGGGCATACTAAAATTTGCGGTCACGCTCAGGCCGGGGGAAGACGGCTTTATCGTGGTCAGCTGCCCGGCTTTGCCTGGGTGTCATTCCCAGGGCAGGACTGAAGAACAAGCCATTTCAAATATTCGAGAGGCCATTCGCGGATACATTGCCAGCATGCGCCGGCATGGAGAAGAGATACCCAACATCACCGAGGTGCGAGAGGTGGAGGTTCCAGTTTAATGCCTCGGCTCCCTGTAATTTCAGGGGATCGATTTGCCAGGGCGATACGCCGTGTGGGCTATGAAGTCGACCACATTTCAGGTAGTCATATAATCCTGATGAACGCTTCAGGGCATCGCCTAAGCGTACCTAAACATAAAGAACTTGACAGGGGTTTACTACACGACTTGATTAGAGACGTTGGGCTAAGCAGAGATGAATTCCTTGCTCTTTTAAGACGCCGTTGATTTAGATATCCAGGTTGGCGAATTTGGCGTGCGCCTGGATAAAAGCCCGGCGCGGCGGTACCTCGCCGCCCATCAGCATCTGGAAGGTCTCATCCGCCTTGGCGGCGTCGGAAACATTGACCTCCAGGATAGTGCGGGTAGCCGGGTTCATCGTGGTCTCCCAGAGCTGCTCCGCGGTCATTTCCCCAAGACCTTTGTAGCGCTGGAGTTCGGTCTTTCTGGCGGTACTGTTTTTCAGCGTCTCATCCTTTTCCTGTTCCGAGTAGACCCACTTAATCCCGTCACTGTTTTTAATGCGGTATAGCGGCGGCTGGGCGATGAACAGGTGTCCCTGGCTGATGAGCTGCATCATATGGCGGAAGAAGAAAGTAAGCAGCAGGGTGCGGATATGAGAGCCGTCAACATCGGCGTCCGTCATCAGGATAACGCGATGATAACGCAGTCGGGCGGGTTCGAACTCCTCGTCGATGCCGGTTCCCAGCGCGGTAATCATGGCGCGTATTTCGGCGTTAGCCAGCATCTTGTCCGGCGTAGCCTTTTCTACGTTCAGAATTTTGCCGCGTAACGGTAGTATCGCCTGGAAGCGGCGGTTGCGGCCCTGCTTGGCGGAGCCGCCGGCGGAGGGTCCCTCCACCAGGTACAGCTCGCACTGTGCCGGGTCGCGCTCCGAGCAGTCGGCCAGCACCCCGGGCAGGGTGCCGGTTTCCAGTCCGCTTTTCCTGATAATTAAATCGCGGGCCTTGCGGGCGGCCTCCCTGGCTTTAGCGGCGGTAGTGCATTTTTCGATGATTTTCTTGGCGTCGTCGGGGTGTTCCTCAAGGTAGAGGGCCAGGCCTTCGTTAACGGCGCTCTCCACCTGGCTCTTGACTTCGATATTGCCCAGCTTGCCTTTGGTCTGCCCTTCGAACTGCGGCTCGGGAAGCTTGACGCTGATAATAGCGGTAAGACCTTCGCGGACGTCCTCGCCGGTCAGGTTGGGATCATCGTCCTTGACTAATTTATTCTTCTTGGCGTAGTCATTGAGTGCCCGGGTCAGGGCCGAACGGAATCCGGTAAGATGGGTGCCGCCGTCCATAGTATTAACGCAGTTTGCGAAGCTGAAGGCGGACTCGCTGAAGCCGTCATTGTACTGAATGGCTACCTCAACCTGGGTGCTGTTGATATCTTTTGAAACGTAAATTGGCGTGGGATGACGCACTAACCTGTTTCGGTTAAGGTGGCGTACGAAGCCGGTAATCCCGCCTTCGAAGTAGAAAGTACGCTCCTGGTCGCCTTCCTCGTCAAATATAGAGATTTCCACGCCCTTATTAAGGTAGGCCATTTCCCGCAGGCGCTCGCTAATAATGTCGAAATCATAACTGATTTCCTTAAATATTTCCGAATCGGGAAGAAAAGTCGTAATGCTGCCGGTATCTTTAGCTTTACCGGCTACCTGCAGCGGTCCCTGCGGAATGCCGCGCTTGTATTCCTGGTGGTGAACCTTGCCGTTGCGCTTGATATCGACGTGGCACCACTCGGACAGGGCGTTGACAACCGAGGCGCCGACGCCGTGCAGGCCGCCGGATACGGTATACGTCTTGCCGCCGAATTTTGCCCCGGCGTGAAGCACGGTCATGACCGTCTCCAGGGCGGAGACCTTGGTAGTCGGGTGAATATCCACCGGGATACCGCGTCCGTTATCGACAACGCTTACCGACTTATCCGCTTTGAGGGTAACGACAATGCTGTCACAGCACCCGGCCATGGCTTCGTCAATGCTGTTATAAGCGATTTCGTAGATAAGGTGATGCAGACCGCGCTGGTCGGTGCTGCCGATGTACATACCGGGACGGCGGCGTACCGCCTCGCGCCCGCCGAGTACCTGTATGTCCTCAGCGGTATATTCGTCGTTATTACGTTTTCTGGTCTTCTTCGGTGATGCGCTATCCGGCATTAGAGGTCTTCTCCGGCGATAAAACAGCAGACTGGCTTAGAACATAAAATATGCATATTTACACTTGAATTATAGCACATTTTAGCTACGGAGTAAATGGGAAAGGGGTGGATTGGGTGGGAAAAAATCAACGGGGCGGGGTGTGATTAAGTTTTTCGTTATTATCTTATCCCACCCGGCCGCCCTCGCAGCATCTTCAGCTTAGCCCGTAGATTGTCCGCCCCTTTACCCCCAGCGGAGTAACGGTTACATATAAATTATCCAGAGGGCGGGCGCGTGTTGGGCGGTGGTGGGTTCTTCATACCCAGACGGAAAAGCTCCCCGGTATCCTTGCGTTTCCAGTTCATCGAGATACGCTGCTGGGTGGGGTGGAGCATGGTAA
>CAYVPT010000203.1:0-5106 GCA_964453865.1 uncultured Dehalococcoidaceae bacterium | reverse complement strand
CCATGCCCACCACCGTCCATGTCCCCATCGTGATGGTTCACGGCCCGCTGGACTTTAAGAAGGTGGAAAAGCCTATTATCTTTATAGATACCCTGCTTTCCGCCCAGTACACCACTAGATGATAATCACTCTATGTTGTCATCGCGAGGAGCCTAGCGACGAAGCAATCCGTATCTCCCCCCGCCCCCCTCGCCTGTTATCTATTCCCACCCGGGCCGCCCTCGTATCACAGACGGCTTAGCCCGTAGCTCTTTACCCCTCTCCCTTGATGGGAGAGGGCAGGGTGAGGGTGATTTTCACTCCCCCCACCTGACCCCATTCACCGGTATATTTCAGCTATTATTTTGGTTGTATGATCTGCCAGCGTTAGACGGTATTGTCTTCTATCAAGGCTTCGGGCGCGTTCCTCTTGACGGAATCGATGCCGCTCATGGCGCCGTCTTTATTTACATAACCCTCGGATGTCGCGATGCACTCCCCGTTGGTAGCTACCAGCTTAAACCTGAATTCACCCGCCGTATCCTTGCTGATCTCGAACTTGGCATCAGGTATATGTTTGCCTATCTTGGTTACTTTCTTCTGCACTATTCCCTCATATGATTCGTAACCATGGGTGGTGTAATAGCGGTCGAGCAGCTCCGTGTCTCTCTCTTTTTCCCACTTGGCGATTTCTTCCAGCCACTCGTCTTTGTCCATACCCGGGGCGTTCTTCAGGACTTCTTCCGGCATATCCAGGATGAATTTCATCGTTCCCGGGTGCCACTCCAAAGCCGCCCAGGGCATGGCGAACCACTTGTCGCTGATGCCGAGGATGCCTCCGAAGGCGACCAGTACGAAGGCAATCATACCTTCCTGCATATCCATGACAAAGGTCTGTACCTGCCCTAAATCCTCGCCCTTTTTATTGATTACGTCGTACTGCTCCATTTTATGACTGGATATGAATCTTGTCGTTTTCATTTCTATGCTTCCCCCCTTATTATTCGGTGTTTTTTATGGACCGGCTCCTTATACTAAACGACCGTGAATCGCCCCGCTATTTCGCCCCGCTTATTTAGTCGATATATGCCTCGATAGCTTCGGGTGTGGTCGGTCGGTAGCTTGGATGACCATGCAGTCGGATGTGATTATAATGTAACGGGCGGATAAAATCAAGGGAGACATAATAACACCCCCGCCCCCCTCGTTTTATATCTATTCCCACCCAAGCCGCCCTCGTATCATCAGCGGCTTAGCCCGTGGTTTGCCCCTTCCGCCTCCCATCTGTCTCTCTCCTTCGTAAGGAGGGATTAAGGGAGAATTTCGCTCCCCCAATCATTTACACTCCCACCCTTTTGGGCTATACTGAAACTATAGTCGTACCTATACTAATAAGGTGAAAGGACTGACTGATTACCTCGTTGGGGCGTGATGGAATTTAACCGTCTTCTGGAAAAGGCCAAAGAATACCTGCCGCCGGAAAGACTCAAGGTGGTGGAAGAAGCCTATGCGTTCGCCGCGGAAAAGCACCAGGGACAGGAGCGCTTATCCGGGGAGCCTTTTATCGAACACCCTTTACAGACCGCTTATATCCTGGCCGAACTACAACTGGATTACAATTCTCTGGCCGCTGCCCTGCTCCACGATATATTGGAAGAGACCGGTCTCCCTATCGACGACATAAAAAAGCGGTTCGGGGCGGAAATAGCCAAACTGGTTGATGGCGTAACCAAGCTGGGTAAAGTCTCGTTAACCACCGCCGCACCGGTCACCGGTGAATCGCAGGCGGAGAACCTCAGGAAGATGCTTGTTGCCATGGCCGAGGACCTCCGTGTCGTCTTTATCAAGCTGGCGGACCGGCTGCATAATATGCGCACCCTGAAACACCTCCCCGAGGAACGCCAGCTCGAAAATGCCCAGGAGACCATGGATATCTACGCTCCCCTGGCCCATCGCCTGGGAATATGGGAGTTGAAGTGGCAGCTGGAAGACTATTCCTTTCAGTATTTGATGCCGGAAGAGTATACCGAGGTCGCCCGTCAGGTAGACCTCGGCCGTAAACAGCGGGAGAAATTCATCAATCGGGCTATTAAGCTTCTGAAGAAGGAATTTGACCGCGTCGGTCTGGTGGCCGATATATCGGGTCGGCCCAAACATCTATACAGTATTCATCAGAAAATGACAAGGTATGCCGCCATGGGGCGGCAATTCAGTGAGATTCGTGATATCCTCGCCCTGAGAGTTCTCGTCGATACCGAGGATGATTGCTACCGAGCTTTCGGTATTATCCATAGTCTGTGGCGTCCCCTGCCCGATGCCTTTGACGATTATATAGGCAGCCCCAAGCCCAACGGCTACCAGTCGCTGCACACGGCGGTGATGGCTCTCGGCACCACTCAACTGGAAATCCAGATACGCACCCGGGAGATGCACCGTATCGCCGAATACGGTGTCGCCTCCCACTGGCGTTACAAAGAGGGTGAAAAGGAAGACATTGCCTTTGAGGAAAGGGTGGGGTGGCTGCGTCAGCTCATCGAATGGCACCGTGAACTCTCCGGCGCCGAGGAATTTTTAGAGTCCGTCAAGACGGATATCTTCATCGACCAGGTTTTCGTTTATACCCCCAAGGGTGAGATAAAAGACCTGCCCAGGGGGTCGACGCCGCTCGATTTTGCCTACCGAGTTCATACCGACCTCGGTCATCGCTGCATCGGGGCCAAGGTCAACGGTAAACTGGTTCCGTTTAGTTACAAACTGAAAAACGGGGATATCATCGAAATCATTTCTGCCAAGGGAGCCCGGGGCCCGAGCCTGGACTGGCTTAATCCCAATCTGGGATATATCAGTACTTCACACGCCAGGACCAAAATCCGGCAGTGGTTCAACAAGCAGGAGAGAACCGAGAATATAGAACGCGGTAAGCAGATTCTGGATAAAGAGCTGCGACGTCTGGGGATTAAGACAGAGCGCCAGACCCTGGCAGACCTGTTCGCTTACAGCAGCCTGGAAGACTTCCTGGCGGCGGTGGGCAACGGCACCGTTACCGCCCATCAGATTGTCCTCAAGCTGGCCTCCCAGGAGGAAAAAGAGACCGCCGTAACGGGAGTCCCCACGTCTACTACGATGCTATCCGGGGTTCAGGTACTGGGGGTCGGCGACCTCATGACGAATATCGCCCAGTGCTGTCATCCCGTGCCCGGCGATAAGATTATCGGCTATATAACCCGCAGCCGCGGTGTCACCATCCACCGCCGGGACTGTATTAACGTCCTCCACGAAGATGAGAAAGAGAGACTTGTTCCGGTGGAGTGGGGGCACAGCGATAATCTCTATCCGGTTAATATCGAGTTCGAGGCCTGGGACAGGGTTGGTCTGATGCGTGATGTTACCACCGTAGTCGCCGAAGAGAAGGTCAACATCACCTCGGCCAATCTTGCCGATAGTGATGGCCAGACCGTTACCATGTTTCTAACGCTGGAAATCAAAGGCCTGGCGCAATTAAGCCATATTTTGAAAAAAATAGAGACCGTTAAGGGAGTTATCAGCGTCAGTCGCGTCGGGATTGACACTCCCCGGCCGGGCGCCGCCGGCTCCCCGGTCCCGCTGACCGGGAAAGGGAATAAAGGTTCGAGTAAAAATCAGACGGAGGTAAATCTTGGCAAGTAAATCAGCAGAGAAACAGGCGCGGGTTGCCACGCGGAGGCAGCAGCGTAATAAGTCCGTTCGCAGTGAGGTAAAGACTAATATCATTAAAGCGGAAAAGCTCATCTTCGCCGGTGAGATCAAAGACGCCCAAGCAGCCGTGACCGAAGCGGTGAGTTCCCTGGATAAAGCGGCGGAGAAGCAGGTTTTACACGCTAATAACGCTGCCCGCCGTAAGGCAAGACTGCTGAAGAAGTTGAATAAAGCGGTAGCCCAGTCGAAAGATACTCCGGAAAAGGCTGCATAATAAACTGACTTCGGCGGTGAAGCAAAGTTTTCGCGTGTATTAGCTACAGCAGAAGCCTGACCTTAACCGTCCCGGGTTAGTCCGAGGAAGGAATCGGTTTGGCTTCCTGTGTTTTCATTTCCTGATCGCAGCAGGTGAGTTCACCTGCCCCGGCTTTGGTGCACAGTGCTTCGGTGCCGCATTTCTCGCAGCGATATCTTTTACCCAGCTGGCTTGCCACTTTCCGACCTCCGGTTTAGCGATCAGCGATTAGCAATTAGCCGAGTGGAGGGGGAGGGCTAACCGCTAACAGCTAAAGGCTAATTACTTTTTCTGCTCCATCGGCTGGCCGCAGCACGTTATCGTACCGTTGCCGGCCTTGGTGATAATCATCTCCGCGCCGCACTTGGTGCAGCGGTATCTTTTACCTACCTGATTTGCCATAACATGCCACCTCTTTATGAGAGTCAGTACTAATATTATAAGCCGAAATGGCGTGTATTGTCAAAGCTGGTGGCTATATTATAACTTGGCCAGTTTCTCTCCCAGTTCCCGGCAGGCTTTGAGATTTTCATCGGTGGGCGTTCGCTGTATCCCGATACTGTCCAACACTTTCTTCATTTTAAGTCCCTCGCAGATTTTCTCCACGCTCTCGATGGCCGGCATACCGCCGCCTCCGTAGCTGCCGAAGACGGCATAAGGCTTGTCCTGCATCTTTTCCCGGACGGTAAACCACACGCGGTCGAAGAAGTCTTTCACCATCCCCGCCATGTAGCTGAAATTATTGGGCGTGCCGAAGATAACCGCGTCGCATCCCATCAGGTCGTCGATCCCGGCATCGGGGGCTTTTTTCAGTGCCACCGTCGCTCCCGCCTTCGTAGCGCCATCGGCCACGGCTTTAGCCATCGCTTCGGTATTTCCTGTCTGCGAGTGATAGACAATCAAAATGTTTTTCATGGGTAGGGATTCCTCCTTAATAAGATAGATAACGATATATCGTCATCATAAAGTATAATTTGGGTTCTTCTCCCTGTCAAATAAACGCGGTGATGTCATTCTGAGCACAGCGAAGAATCTCGGTTGGGGGTTTTATCCCCATTCCTCCTCGCCTGTTATCTTTTCCCACCCTGACCGCCCTCGTATCATCACCGGCTTAACCCGGTAGATCCCACCTGTAAATCCCCGGTTGTGGGGGGAAA
>CAYVPT010000202.1:0-5149 GCA_964453865.1 uncultured Dehalococcoidaceae bacterium | reverse complement strand
TGCCCCGAGATTCTTCGTCGCTTCGCTCCTCAGAATGACATTTGATACAAGGCACCTTGCGGGAGAGGAAGTGTTTATCAGTCCCTCTGTCCCAGTATAGTAACGCTGCCGATACCGCTGCCGGGATTCAGCCCGAAGTTGTGGGTCAGTCCCAGGGTGGGATTCTTCCGCTGGCGCGGGCCGGCTTTGCCCTGCATCTGCGTGTAAATCTCGTATATCATACGCAGTCCGCTGGCGCCGATGGGGTGGCCAAAGCTCTTTAGTCCGCCATCGGGGTTGACGGCCAGCTCACCATCGAGTTTGAAAGTCCCGTTTCTAACGTATTCCGGGCCCTTGCCGCGCGGACAGAACCTGAGGTCCTCGGTAATGACCAGCTCGGTGATGCTGAAGCAGTCGTGCACCTCGGCTAAATCTAGCTCCTTAAAGGGGTCTTTAATACCCGCCATATCGTAAGCCTGTTTAGCGGCGCGCACGGTTTCCTCCATGTGCACCATGTCGTAAGACGGCTGGAGGTAACCCTGCCTAGCCCCGACGGCCAGTCCCAGACCTTTTACCAGAACATAATCATCCCGGAAATCTTTAGCCAGGTCCGCCCGGCAGAGAATCGCCGCTGCGGAGCCGTCGCTGACGCCGCAGGCGTCGTAAAGTCCCAGCGGCCAGGAAACCATCGGGGCGTTAATAGCCTGTTCCTCGGTTATTTCCCGCTGGAAATGCGCCCGGGGATTCAGCGAGCCGTTGTAGTGGTTCTTGACAGATATTTTAGCCAGTGTCTGTTTGAGTTCCTCGTAGGTTAGGCCGTAGTGGGCTATGTAGCGGGTAGCCATGCGGGCGAAGAACATCGCCGCTGACATACCCCATTCCAGAGTGCCGTTTCCCCCCGCGCCGGAGACCGTACCGAGGCCTCCCATGCCCTGGTCTTTGAGTTTTTCCACGCCGATAGCCAGGACGACATCGTACACGCCGGAAGCGATACCGAAGCAGGCGTTACGCAGGGCTTCGGTGGCGGTAGCACAGAGGTTTTCCACCCGCGTCACCGGAATATAGTCCAATTTAAGGGCGGTGGCACAGGGCTCGGCGGTGCCCATACGGGTGGTACCGAACCAGGCCGCCTGGATATCTTTAGTTTCGATGCCGGCATCTTCGCAGGCCTCTGAGGCGGCGTCCACCAGCATGTCCTCGGCGCTTTTGTCCCAGTTTTCACCGAACTTGGTACAGCCCATGCCGATAATGGCGACCTTATCTTTAATGCCCTGCATGTTATTTCGACTCCTTTCCGAGCCAGCCTGCCCGGGGCGGCATGCAGCGCCAGAAGTAATTGCGGATACCCCCGCCCACGCCGAGAGTCCGGAAGCTCATTTCGACGTCCATGCCGACCTTCACGTTTTCGGCAATCATGTCCGTCATACCGAAGAGGGCCCGGCCGCCGTCCTCAAAGTCCACCATGGTATCCACGCCGGGACGGGCGAAACCGGGAATATCGGCGCCGTGCTTGAGAGTAAAGGTAAAGACCTTGCCCTTTTTATCGGCGAAGAAATAAGGCTCGAAGTTGTCTTTGGTACGGCAGTGGGTGCAGATACGCTGCGGGGGGTACTGGACGGTACCGCAGGTAAGGCATTTCACGCCGCGCAGGGCGTAGATGGCATCGCGCTCGCGGGCAATAACCGATGCCGAAGCCCCGCCGAACCGTTCGGGGTCGGAAGCGGCGAAATCGCGGTAAGCGGCATAGTCACCCGCACTCTGCATTATCATTTTAGCCGCCAGACTCCGTTTTACGCCCCATTTACCGGTGATATTTTTAAAGTTATTCGTCACCTTTAGCAGCAGGACATCAGCGCCGTCGCCGTAGCTGGCGACCAGTATATTATCAACGGGCTTTGCATCTTCCAGAGCGGCTACCAGCAGCATCGGGGTGAAAGACGTGCCGGTGTTACCCAGCTTATCGAAGAGGGGGTCCTGTACCTGCTCCGGTTTAAAGCCAAGCAGGCCGACCATCTGGCGGTGGCGACGTAAATCAGGTCCGTAGAAAACGGCCTTATTGATATCTTTTGCGGCGAGATTATATCTATCCAGAAAGTTTTTAACCGCCTGCGGGAGTATTTTCAGGTAGCCCTCTTCAAAGACAAAGCGGTTTTCCCAGGAGCGGACGTTCCGGGCGCCGCTGGCACGCCAGACATCCAGAAGCTCGTTGGAGAGGGAATAACTGCCCTCTATCGTGGCAATGACGTCTTTATCACCGACGATGAAGGCGGCGGCGCCGTCCCCGAAATCCTTATCCATCCCCCCGCCGCCCAGGCGCAGGTCGGAGGCAGTCACCAGGAGATTCTTGGCTGAGCCCGCTTTTACTGCGTCCGCCGCCATGCGGAGAGCTGCGGTCCCGGCTCTTAAAGAATCGGTAATATCAGCCGTTAAAATATCGCGCCGAAGGCCGGCAGCCCAGGCTGCCGTGGTCGCCGTCAGCTTTTCTGCGTAGTGTGTGGTAGTGGAGGCGAAATAAAGTCCATCAACGGTATCCCTTTTGATGCTCCCCAGGCAGTCGATAGCCGCGGCCACCGCCATCGTCAGGCTGTCTTCGTCCCAGTTAGCCACCGCTTTTTCGCTTTGAGGACCCGTACTCAAGCGGCGGAGAGGGATATAAGCACCGTAGGATACGATACCTGTCATAGACTCCTTTCTAACGGAAAAAATTAAATATTTGATTATTATTTGTTTATGCCCATTGTGAAATATTAGCTTAAAACATATGTTTCAAATGATTCACTCAGTTCAATAGTTACATCTCCTTTACCACGAGGACGGGTTACCTTTACAACAGGAGATGCCATTAAAAGTTTAACAAATGTAGAATGGCCGTAGGTTTTATAGTTGAAACTCGGGTCAAGTCTCTGAATTGTTGAATGAAGTTTGCTACCAAGTACCCTGCCATTTTCATCTGCTGAAGCCCTGAAACCGCGTAAGATTAGCTCATCTGCAGGAGACAATGATGGTTTTTGAGATGATATTTCTTTATCAACTTGACCAAGGAAAATATAGCGGTCACAGGCTCTAATTAAATTGTCTGACTTAGTCTCATTTTTCCCAGCCCCGATTACTACTTTTCCGGCTGACCTTAATTTATTTATTAGCGGAATGAAATCGGTATCTGAAGACACTATTACAAAAGTGTCAACGGATGATTGATACAATAATTCAGTCGCATCAATTGTAAGACGTATATCACTCGCATTTTTACCACTCTTAGTAGAACGAAATATAAGAATTGGTTCAATGCCAAGCTTAAATAACTGTTCCCTTGGAGATTTCGATTTTGACCAATCGGCATACGCCCTTTTTATTATAATCCGTCCGATATTTGATAATTGGTCAAAAAGTCCCTGTATTGATTCTATACCAACATTTTCGAAGTCTATCAATACCGCAATTTGACTCTCTGCCCCCATTTTTTCTGTTCCCATGACACTCCTTTGCTACTATTGATGTTAATTAAAAGTTGCTCCGGCATCTACGTTGATTGTTTGTCCGGTAATACCGCTGGACTTGTCTGAGGCCAGATACACCGCCAGGTCGGCCACTTCCTCCGGCTTGACGATTCTGCCCAGGGCCGAACGCGAACCGGCGTTGGCCAGGTACTGCTCGCGGGAGATGCCCAGGTTTTTCGCCGTCGCCGCGATAACCCGCTCGATACGTTCGCCCTCCACCGCCCCCGGGGCGATACAGTTGACCCTGATGCCGTATTTCCCCGCCTCCGAAGACAGGCTCTGGGTCAGGCCGATAAGGGCAAACTTGGACGAACTGTAGGCACTTCTCGTTGGGAATCCCCGCCTCCCCTGCCCGGAGGAAATGTTGATAATTATGCCGCTTTTACGGGGAATCATGCTTTTTTCGAGGACATACCGGGAGCAGAGCATCGCCCCGGTAAGGTTCACTGCCAGCAGGTGTTCCCACCCTTCGATATCCATCCCGGAGACGTCCATGATAGGTCCTTCGACGCCCGAATTATTGACCAGGATATCGATTTTCCCGAATTTTTCCATCGTCTTTTCGACCATTGCCGGGATTTGTGCCTTTTCGGCGAGGTCGGTAACCACCACCAGGCTTTTTCTCCCCATTGCCTCTATTTCCGCGGCGGCTTCCTTTAACGCCGACTCCGTTCGGGATGCTACTACCACGTCAGCTCCCTCCTGCGCCAGAGCCAGGGCGATAGTCTTACCGAGGCCGTAACCTCCCCCCGTTACGACGGCTACCTTGCCTTCAAACTGCATAAAAATCCTCCGTTCATCAGCCGGATGTAAATATAGTGAAGTTGTTGTCAAAAGGTTCTGACCAAGTTTAATGCCTGGGCCGGAGCTTGTCAAAAACGGGGGTATAATCAATGAATAACCGTGGGAGATATTTAAATCAACTAATTGTTTTATCATTGATATCTATTCCCACCCGAGCCACCCTCGCGTCATCGTCGGCTTATCCCGCATTTTACCCCACCCCTCGAAGAAAAGGGAGTGCGCAGCGAGAGGGGGCGTTAGCCCCCTCTTAAATTAACTCCCCCTCTTGAACAAAATGGAAAATCGAGTTGAAAGAATAAACCTGTTCGAGAGGGGGGCAGGGGGTGAGTAAAAAGTGGATACCGATTTTAAAGTAGTGGAACAGGTTTCGGTAACGATAACAAAAAGTGCTATAATCGGTTAGCTATTTCCGGAACACAAAGGAGGTAAAGAATGAACGTACTGATAATGGGCGGCAGCGGTCTCTTCGGGAGGAAGACGGCGGCAGCCCTGTTAAAAGACCCGGACATTAAAACGGTGGTATCTTTTGACTTGGCCCCGCCGCCGGAGTGGTTTATGAAGACTATCGGAAAGCAGACCAGGAAATTTCACTACGTGCGCGGGAACGTCGCCGAGATTGAAGACATCCTGAACGTGATGAAGCAGTACAAAATCGACCGGGTGATAAACTGGGCGTTTATCATGGTGGCGCAAAACGTCCCGGTGGACCCGCGGCTGGTCACGAAGGTGAACGTGCTGGGTATGAGCAACGCCTTCGAAGCGGCCAAGATTATGGGCGCCAAGCGTGTCATTTACGCCAGTTCGGAAACGGTTTACGGCCCACAGGCGATGTACGGCATGAGGGAGGTGACCGAGGACGACCAGACCAA